>JAHDCB010000061.1 GCA_020630035.1 Gammaproteobacteria bacterium | reverse complement strand
CGAATCATAGGTCGGGTGATACAATGCCTGCCCCAGCAGACTACTGACTAATCTGTACAACTGACGTACCAGTTCCGAATCATTTATGTTGCAGATCGCCCCCTGTATATCGCGCAGGATGGTACTGTTCAGTTTCTCAATGCCTGTTTCAGCCTGGCTGAGATAGTCCGCCAGTTCTGCCGCCAGATATTCCGGATCAGTCTGCCCTTCTGGCTGTTTTAAAGACCGGCAAAATTGCTGATACAACGCCAACGCTGCAGGTGTGTTTAAATCCCGCAAACGACACAATTCATGCGCAATCAGATTGACAGGTTCAGACATGATGACAGATGCTCCGGAATATGACCTGATCATTGTCGGTGGTGGTATGGTCGGTGCTGCATGTGCCCTTGCTGCAGCTCAATCCGGGTTCCGGATCGCGTTGCTGGAACAACAACCACCGACTGCACCTGGAGATGACTGGCAGCCGCAGGTCTCCGCACTGACCCGACGCTCACAGGACTTGTTAACCGACATTAGTGTCTGGTCTTTACTAAAAAGAAAAACTGCCTACCAGACGATGCGGGTCTGGGAAGATAACCGTTGTAACGAGATTTGTTTTCAGGCCAGCGATCTGCCTGCGCCGGACTTGGGACATATTGTCGAAAATGCATGCCTGGTTGCAGCCCTCTGGCAGCTACTCAGCCAGTCCGATCAGATCGACATTTTGTTCGGTAAACAGATCACCAAGTTGACCTGCACCGACCAGGGCAGCCAACTGCATTGTACCGATCAAACCTGCCTCAGTGCTGGCCTGGTGATCGGTGCAGATGGTGCTCAATCCACAGTTCGCGAGCTGGCGCAGATCGGGCTGGAACGCCGCGACTATGCCCAGCAAGCGTTAGTCACTCTGGTGCGCAGCACGGAACCACAACATCCGACCACTGCCTGGCAACGCTTTTTACCACACGGACCGCTCGCTCTGCTACCTCTGGGTACCCATCACTATGCCGTTGTCTGGAGTCACGACCCGGCACAAGCAACAACATTACAAACTCAGTCGGCCGCTGATTTTATGCAACAGTTGCACCAGGCCTGCCAGCATTGTTGCGGCCCGCTACATCTGGCTGGCGAACGGTATTGTTTTCCGTTACGCCGCCAGACGGCCCTGCACTATGTCAGACCTGGTGTCGCACTGATCGGTGATGCTGCGCACGTGATTCACCCACTCGCCGGGCAGGGCGTCAATCTGGGCCTGGCCGATGCCCAGGTGCTGGTCAGGACGCTGGTCGCAGCACGTACCCGCCATGAACCACCAGGACGTTTTGCGGTACTGCGGCGTTATGAACGGGCACGCCAGGGCCAGAACCGGATGACCCGGTTTGGTATGGATGCCCTGCATCATCTGTTCACCCACCCACGCTCCGGGATACAACACCTGCGTAAGGCTGGTCTCGGCCTGGTCGGGCGCAGCAAGGTGTTACGTCGCGCACTGGAAAGAATCGCGGCTGGCCGGTAGACGGGCTGAAAAATGCCTTTTATAATCCTGAATGCTTTTGTGCTATGCTGGTGCAACTCCGGCCTGTCCGGTAATGCAGAACGCGCTTTGCGTGACCTGCAGATCATGGAACAATTCGGTGCACCTGAATTAGTTTCGGAAAGACTCCAGACACTGCGCCAACTCGCCTGATATCTGCCCACCTTCTCCCGATAACCGGGAGAGGGTGTTTTTTATCCCGGAATCCGCATGGAACAATATCTCGAATTCGCCAGTAATCATATCTGGCTGGTGGCTGCCTTTGTCGCTGTTGCCGCTGCGCTGGCCTGGAACCTGATCAGCCAACGAGGCGATAAGCAGACTATCGGGCCACAGGAAGCCACCCGCCTGATCAATCGCGAACAGGCGGTGGTCGTGGACGTCCGTCCGGTGAACGATTTCAACAACGGGCATATCATCCACGCGCATAACATCCCTTCAGGCAGTCTGAAAGATCAGTTGAAGATATTACAGAAATACCGCAACAAGCCCATCATTGCGGTCTGCCTGAGTGGCATGACCTCAGCAACGGCCTGTAAAACACTGCGCAAAGAAGGATTCAACCAGGTGTATAACCTGCAGGGCGGTATGCAGGCCTGGGAAAACGCTAACCTACCAACCAGAAAGACCTGAGAGCACCTGTTTTTATGGCTGAACAACAGACTGAAGAACGCCGGTTCGGCATTCAGCGCATCTATACCAAAGATATCTCATTTGAGCTACCGACAGCCCCGGAGATCTTCCGGGAGGAATGGCAGCCGGATATTAACCTGAACCTGCATGTCGATGTGAATCCCCTGAACTCACAACAGGCGGAAGTGGTGATCACCGTCGAAGTGGAGGCAAAACAAGCCGATCAGGTGGTATTTCTGATTGAAGTCCAGCAGGCAGGTATCTTTGCAGTTACCGGCTTCAGCCAGGAAGAAATGTCACCGCTACTGCATATTGGCGCAGCCAATACGTTGTTTCCATACGCCCGTGAAGTGGTGTCTAACCTGGTGACACACGGCAGCCTGCCGCCACTCATTCTGCAACCAGTCAACTTTGAAGCCCTGTATCAGCAACATCTGGCACAAAACACACCAGAGGCAGATGCTTCCGGCGCAACATGACCCCTGAGCAGCCGCATATCGCCTTAATCGGTGCCGGCTCCTGGGGCACCGCACTCGCCATTCAACTGGCACATCGTTATCCGGTGCAGTTATGGGGCCGCAATCCGGATGCGATCAACACCTACCGCACCGCCGGTGCCAACACCCACTACCTGCCAGACATCCCCTTCCCCGACAACCTGCAACCCACCGCCGACCTCACCGCCGCACTGCACCAGGCCACCGACATCATGCTGGCCGTGCCCAGCCATGCCTTCGCTGCGACCTGTGCCCGGATCGCCACACACCTCCCGCACCTGACCCGGCTCAGCTGGGCTACCAAGGGGCTGCAGCCCGATACCCGACAACTCCTGAGCCAGGTCGCCAGACATCACTTCCCACAAGCCAACCTGGCGATGCTGACCGGCCCGACCTTTGCTGCCGAAGTCGCGCGTGGTCTGCCAACCGCCGTCACCTTGGCCGCCCCGGACAGCAACTACCGCACCCGGCTGGCGCATCTGTTGCATAGCGAACACTTCCGTATCTACACTACAGACGATCTGATCGGTGCCCAATTGGGTGCCAGTTGCAAAAATGTGCTGGCGATTGCTGCCGGCATTGCCGACGGGCTCGGCTTTGGGGCCAATGCACGAGCCGCCCTGATCACCCGGGGCCTGGCCGAAATCACCCGCCTGACACTCGCTCTGGGCGGACGCACCGAAACTCTGATGGGACTTGCCGGGCTCGGAGACCTGACGCTTACTTGCACCGATAATCAATCCCGCAACCGACGCCTGGGACTCGCCCTGGCAGCAGGCAAGACGATCACCCAGGCACAACACGACATCGGCCAGGCAGTAGAAGGCCTGGCGACAGCACGCGAGATATACCATACAGCTCAGGCTAGCGCGGTTGAAATGCCGATCACTGAGCAGGTGTATCAGGTGTTATATCAGGGCATGGCGCCGCATGCCGCTGTCAGTGCCTTATTACGCCGCGCCGGACGCACCGAAGGATAAATTGCTATGACACAGGCTCTCCAGACCATCATGCCGGACACAGCTGCCATCAGCACCCTCGACGACCTCGGCATCATCCGGGTCAGTGGTACCGATGCACGCACCTTTCTCCAGGGACAGCTAACCAGCGATATCCTGCAGCTGGGTCCGGACCAGACTCAGCTCAGTGGCTATTGCACCCCAAAGGGGCGACTACTCGCTATCTTCCGGATAATCCCCGATGACACCGACCTGTTGCTGGTACTACCACACGAGCTGCTGCCCGGCATCCTGAAACGCCTGCAACTATACGTATTACGTGCCGACGTACAACTACAGGATATCAGCACGACCTGCGGCATCTGCGAGCTGGCCGGCCCGGGTATTGAGTCCTGCTTCCCGGCAATACCAGAACTGGATAACAGCGTCATGACCAGCACCGGATTGCGCCTGTTCCGTCTGCCCGGCGACCGGCTACGTCTGGGTGCCATCGGCCCGACAGCAGCACTGGATACCCTCCGGGCACAAGCCACACAACACGCCATACCCTCTGTGTCAGTCACTGCCTGGCATCTGCTGGACATTCGCGCCGGATTGCCTGTCATCTATACCGCGACCAGCGAAGCATTTGTGCCGCAAATGACAAACCTGCACCAGGTCGGCGGCGTCAGCTTCAAAAAAGGTTGTTACACCGGCCAGGAAGTGGTCGCCCGGATGCACTATCTGGGCAAACAAAAAAAACAACTGTATCGGCTGCAGATCAACGCTGCTGCCCCTATTCAGGTCGGGCAGTCGCTGTATGCACCGGACTCACGTGGACAGCCCGTCGGCACCATCACACAACAGGCACCCTCTCCCCTGGGAGGCTATGAAGTTCTGGCAGTCTGCCAGACTAACAGTATCAATCAGCTTAGCCTGGCCCCCGACGCAGCACCCTCACCGGATATACGCCGACTCAGCCTGTAAAGGCTTCTTCTGACTGCAAATAGGCCAGTTCCTGCGCTGTATTCTCACGGCCTAAGATAGCGTTCCGGTGCGGGAAGCGGCCGAATCGACGGATGATATCTCTGTGGTGCCGGGCAAATCGCAGATTATCAGCTAAATCGTACTGTGCAAATAATGTCACCGACAAATCCTGATCAGTGAGCTGCTCACTATGCATCAGTGGCATAAAAAGAAACAACAGCTTATCCCGGCTGATTTGTTTATCGAAGCCCTGATCCAGCGCAAATAACGTGACCTCAATCGCCTGTCTTTCGGTTGCAAAACTCTTCGCCTGGTTTCGGAACATATTCAGTGGCAACTGATCCAGAATAATCGCTAATGCTAAACAACCTTCCGGTGTATGTTTCCATGCATCAAGCTGACCCGCTGCCGCCTGCTCCCATAGCATCTCGTACCGATCTTTAATAATATTGTCCAACTCAGAAGTTGACGCAAACCAATGGCTGCGCATCTCTTCAGCGTACCAATATTCAATAATCTGTTGTGGCTGTATCATGGCTGATAATACCTGATCTGATGAGTAAATTACGTCGCTTTGCCGGCATTGAACGTCTGTATGGTAACACCGGAGCAAGCCGTATTGCCCAGGCGCATATTGCGGTGGTCGGTGTTGGCGGTGTCGGCTCCTGGGCAGTCGAGGCATTTGCCCGCAGCGGCGTCGGGACACTTACCCTGATCGACAGCGACCATATTGCCGAATCTAATATCAACCGTCAGTCACACGCGCTCACCAGCACACTCGGACGCTGCAAAATTGATGTGCTGGCTGAACGGGTCGCAGATATTCATCCTGACTGCCAGATACACTGCATTGATCAGTTCATTGCAGCAGACAACCTGAACACATTGCTCCCCCCTCACTATACCTGGGTACTTGATTGCATCGACAATTTTCGCCTGAAGGCGTCACTGATCGCCCATTGCCGCCGCCAGCGACAACCCGTTCTGACTGTCGGCGCCGCCGGTGGCCAACAAGATCCCACACAAATCAGTTGTTCTGACCTGCGCAAAACCATGCAGGATGCTCTCCTTGCCCGCACCCGCAAACAGCTCCGTCAGCAACATCACTTTCCACGCAATCCGGCCCGTTGCTTCGGGGTGCCTGCCGTCTGGTCATCTGAAACAATCATACCCGCATCAGCCTGCACACCTCAGACCGATCATTCATTGAATTGTGCAGGTTTCGGTGCCTGTATGCCAGTCACAGCGACCTTTGGCCTGGTCGCCTCGGCGCATATCCTGCAAAAAATTGCACCATCAGGATCGAATTTAAATCGTGGGCGAGGTATACAACCTCGCCCACGACCAAAGGAGTGAGAACTACGCTGCTCCCCCTGTGGAAACCCCTATGGCTTTGTCCCCGCCACAAGCAGCGGGGAATACCAAGATGCAAAAATGCCTCACAGATAGCGTCAGATCAATGGCTTGACCCGGGCCACCACTTTGCCACACAATATCGCGCTGCTTGATTTTACCTCAAGCTGATTGAGAAAATCTTTTTTAAAGAAGGAGTTACGGTATGCCTGAAGAAGGCGTAAACCTGCAGAAACGGCGCTTTCTCACCACAACCACGGCTGTTGTCGGGGCGGTCGGTGCTGGATTTGCTGCCGTGCCATTTATTGCCAACTGGCAACCCTCACAGCGCGCACGCGCAGCTGGTGCACCAGAAGAAGCCGATATCAGTGGTCTGGCGGCTGGAGGCCTGTTACGGGTGAAATGGCGTGGTAAGGTCTGCTGGATTGTCCGGCGTACGCCACAACAGGTGTCCGAACTACAGGCATTAGATAGCCAACTGGCCGACCCGAACTCCCTGGCTTCCAGACAGCCGGTATATTGCACCAATCCACACCGCTCCATTAAACCAGACTATTTCGTTGCGATCGGCATCTGCACCCATTTAGGCTGCTCACCCACCTTCCGTCCGGAAGTTGGCCCGGCAGACTTGGGAGCTGACTGGCAGGGCGGCTTTTATTGCCCCTGTCATGGCTCTAAATTTGATATGGCAGGTCGCGTGTACGCTGGCGTCCCGGCACCTACCAATCTGGAAATACCACCACACCGTTATCTGTCAGACGACGTCATTCTGATCGGTACCGACGGAGGTGATGCATGAGCCTCATCAACTGGGTGGACCGGCGCTTTCCAGCCACCAAGGTCTGGAATGAACATCTGGCTGAATATTATGCGCCGAAAAACTTCAACTTCTGGTATTTCTTCGGCTCACTCGCCCTGCTGGTACTAGTCAACCAGATTGTCACCGGTGTCTGGTTGGCTATGGCATATAAACCTTCTGCCGCCGAAGCATTTGCATCTGTTGAATATATCATGCGGGATATGGATTACGGCTGGCTGATCCGTTATCTGCATTCGACCGGCGCCTCGGCCTTCTTTGTTGTCGTCTATCTGCACATGTTTCGCGGGCTGATCTACGGCTCATATCGCGAGCCCCGTGAGCTCGTCTGGATTATTGGCCTGGTGATCTATCTGATCATGATGGCAACCGCCTTCTTCGGCTACCTACTGCCCTGGGGACAGATGTCTTACTGGGGTGCCCAGGTAATCGTCAACCTGTTTGCTGCGGTACCCTTCGTCGGCGAAGACCTGTCAGTCTGGATCCGAGGCGATTACGTGATTTCAGACGCCACGCTGAATCGCTTTTTTGCCCTGCACTTTTTATTACCCTTTGTGTTGGCCGCGCTGGTCTTCATCCACATCGTCGCCCTGCATAAGGTCGGCTCCAACAACCCGGATGGCATAGAGATCAAGCAAAACAAGGACGAACAAGGAATACCGAAGGACGGTATTCGCTTCCATCCGTATTACACCGTCAAGGACACGGTCGGTGTCGGCGTCTTCCTGATCTTCTTCACCGCCGTGGTATTTTTCTGGCCAGATGTCGGCGGCCTATTCCTGGAAGCACCGAACTTTGAACCGGCCAATCCACTCAAGACACCGGAACATATTGCACCTGTCTGGTATTTCACCCCGTTTTATGCCATGTTGCGTGCCATACCACCGATGTTCGGCTCACAGTTCCCAGGTGTACTGGTGATGTTTGCATCCATCCTGATCCTGTTCGCCCTGCCCTGGCTGGATCGCAGCCCGGTGAAATCTATCCGGTATAAGGGCGGCATCTTCAAATTTGCCATCACCCTGTTTGCGATCAGCTTTGTGATCCTCGGTTATCTGGGCATGATCCCTTCAACCCGGGTCATTCTCGGACTGGAGGCTTCATTCTGGGCGCAGATCTTCACCGGCCTGTATTTTCTGTTCTTTATTCTGATGCCCTGGTACTCCAGGCTGAACCAGGCACAACCGGTTCCGGAGAGGGTGACCGCATGAACCAGAAAAAACTGCTCAACCGCCTGTTTGCTTACACGGCTGCCATCCTGTGCTATCTGATGCCCGCCATCGGTTATACCGCTGGCGGTAGCAACGTACCGTTACTGAACGCACAGGTCAACCTGGATAATCAGGCCGCAATTCAGCACGGGGCGAAATATTTCGTCAATTATTGCATGGGTTGCCATGCTGCCGAATATATCCGGTATCAGTTATTAGAAAATACCGGCCTGACCTCGCAACAGATCAAAGACAACCTGATATTTGACAATGGTAAGGTCAGCGATCTGATGAAGACTGCCCTGCCACAACAGGATGCTGTTACCTGGTTCAGCGGCCCGGTACCCGACCTGACGCTGACCGCCCGCATACGCGGCGGAGCAGACTGGATCTATACCTACCTGAAGGGTTTTTATACCGACCCGGGTCGCCCGTTAGGTGCCAACAACACACTATACCCGAATGTCGGGATGCCGAACGTGTTATGGTCGCTGGAAGGTATCAAAAGTCCGGTGTATCGTTATCAGGTCAAACACCAGGGGGTACTGGAACGTGAGTTTACCGATGAAGCCACCGCTGTCGCCTATGTGGAACAACAAGGTAGCGAATATAAACTGGAAAAGGTGGTCGATCATCTGGTCGTCACGCAGCCGGGATCTTTGAGCGAGGCTGAATTTGATCAGGTCGCACGTGATATCTCGGCCTTTCTGGACTATATCGCTGAACCAATGAAGCAGGAACGTCAGCAGCTAGGCTGGTGGGTACTGCTGTTCCTGAGTGTATTTTCCACCCTGGCCTACTTTATGAAAAAGGCCTGGTGGGAAGATATTCACTAATCTCAGCAGTTCATCAAACAAAAAGGCCAGTCTGGAATACCAGACTGGCCTTTTTTGTCGGCGCGATTCAAACTAATGTAGTGACCGGCTCCTGCAGGTTACTGTTAAATGCTTTTAATGATAGATTCCCTGATTTCATCAACTTTTCTATCTTTCAACATACCAATTTTTCTCTTGAAAATCATTTTATTCGCAGTAAATAATTTACCCGGGCGGACATAACTTA
>JAHDCB010000060.1 GCA_020630035.1 Gammaproteobacteria bacterium | reverse complement strand
ATAAATCCTGAAACAGGGCTTCTGCCCGGTCTAATAGCCCGGCCTGCAGATAATCGCGCCCTAACTCCAGCAACACCTGTGCTTGCTGAGTTGTGGTCAGATTCGGACGTGCTAATATATTCTGATGAAGTCGCACGGCACGTTCAGTTTCACCACGTTGCCGGAACAGACTGCCGAGTACCAGATGGATGTCAATCAGATCACTACGGGTCTCCAGCATGTTGCTGAAGATAGTGACGGCCTGATCTGATTCTTCGTTCAGGATATGCTGAATGCCGCGAAAATAATCCGGCTTCAGCCAGTCGGCGGTTTCTGGTATGGCCTGGCGTCGACTACGCAGGGCGGCCCACCAACCACAAGTGGCGGCCACTGGCAACAACAGCCAGAGTAGATTCAGGGTATTCACATCCGAGCCGGCCTCACGACTTCACAGGCAGCGTGCGCAGATTGGTGACTTCTTGCTGAATAGCATCATACTGACGCTGCAGACGCCGGTTTTCATGTTTTATACGTAATAAAAACAACAGACTCAGGAAAGAGCCGAGCAATAACCCGCCACCGATCGCCAGTAACATGACCACAGATAAGGGCAGCGTGACCTCTGTGACATAAAAATCCAGGACAACCGGCGAGTGGTTAATCAGCGCGAAGGTGACACCAGTGATTAAGAAGAAGATAACCAGAACGAGTTTGATCAGTTGCATAGTGAGGCACCTGTTCTAAAAGGTATCTTTTAGGTTGATTTTGGCATATGGCGTGCCAGATACAGGCCTTGACCCAAGGCGAATACCAGCGTCAGGCCCAGCAGGCCGAACAGCTTAAAATTCACCCAGACGGCTTCAGAAAAGGTATAGGCCACATACAGATTCAGGACACCGACCAGAATAAAAAAGATTGCCCAGGCGTAAGACAGATTAGAGCAGATAGCTGGTGGGAAAAGGGCAACCTTGTGTAACATCCGTTGCATAAAGCTGCGCTGCATCCACCACTCAGAGCCCAGAATGGCAGCGGCCAACAACAGGTTAATCACCGTTGGCTTCCACATAATAAACAGCGGATCGCGGAAACCGAGCGTTAGCCCGCCAAATACCAATACCAGCGCCAGCGTGATCCAGTGCATCCGTTCGATCGGCTTGCCGGACCACTTCATCCAGGCCAGTTGCAGTGGTATAGCGGCCATGAGCGTCAGTGTGGCGACATAAATGTCATACAACTGATAAGCGATGACAAATAAAATAACGGGTAGCAAATCAAATAAAAACTTCATAGCGGAGACAAACTTCTGGATGAGTTAAACGCGTAACAGATGCTGGCGATAATGCACGAGTTCGGCGATCGAATCCTGGATATCGGATAAGGCCAGATGGGCTGATGTCTTATTGACGCTGGCGGCGACCTCCGGAGCCCAGCGTTCTGCCAGCACCTTAAGTGTGGAGACATCCAGATGACGGTAATGAAAAAAACGTTCCAGCGAGGGCATCAGCCGTGCCAGAAAGCGCCGGTCCTGACAGATAGAATTGCCACACATCGGCGAGACGCCGGTGGGCACCCATTGTTGCAGAAATTGCAGGGTTCCCTGTTCAGCAGAGGCGAGAGAATGCTGACTGAGACGAACCCGTTGTAACAGACCGGAGTTAGTGTGTTGCCGGCGGTTCCACGCATCCATCTGTGTCAGCACTGACTCTGGTTGATGAATCGCATACACCGGGCCTTCAGCCAGTGGCTGACACTGATTGTCAGTAACCAGCGTGGCAAGTTCAATAATCTGATCCTGCTGCGGGTTCAGCCCGGTCATTTCCAGGTCAATCCAGATCAGATTCGTTTCATCAACAGCCATAAACACTCACAATATCCGCGATATTAAGTCGAAGGCGTATTGTACTCTTAAACCTGCCTGTTGAGTCTGGTACGATGCAGATTGCAGATTTGTACGCAGATGATTAAGGTAATGTCACCCTCAAGGGGGTGTTCTCAATGAGCTGAGTGGCCATGATTTTGAGTCATTTTTTGTGCTGACAAGGCGTAATGAGGAGTAATAGTTCGTTCTATTGCGACGAATTGCAACACAGTCAGCGCAGAAAAGGGCCAAAATCAAGCCTTGAAGCTGATTGAGAACACCCCCTTAGTACTCCGATACAGGTAAATATATGACAGACCATCCACTGACCATTGCCGGGCGCACCTTCCACTCACGCCTGCTACTGGGTACCGGTAAATACCGCGACCTGGCAGAAACACAGGCAGCAGTTGAGGCCAGTGGAGCCGAAATCATTACCGTCGCGGTACGTCGTACCAACCTTGGCCAGGACGCCAACGAGCCAAACATCCTGGATACACTGCCCCCGGAAAAATATACACTGCTGCCGAATACAGCCGGTTGTTTCGACGTGGAAACCGCCGTGCGTACCTGCCGCCTGGCACGAGAGCTCCTGGACGGGCACACGCTGGTGAAGCTGGAAGTGCTGGGAGACAAACAAACCCTGTACCCGAATGTCACAGCGACCCTGCAGGCGGCGGAAATCCTGATTGCAGAAGGGTTTGACGTGATGGCTTACACCAACGACGACCCGATCGTTGCGCGTGAACTGGAGCAACTGGGCTGTGTTGCTGTGATGCCGTTGGGCGCACCGATCGGCTCCGGGCTGGGCATCCGCAACAAACTGAACATCCTGACAATCGTCGAAAATGCCCAGGTACCGATACTGGTGGACGCTGGCGTGGGTACTGCTTCTGATGTGGCGGTTGCGATGGAACTGGGCTGCGATGGCGTCCTGCTGAACACCGCAGTGGCGGCGGCACAACAGCCGATACTGATGGCAGAAGCGATGCGCCAGGCAGTCCGGGCCGGGCGAGCCGCCTTTCTGGCCGGGCGGATGCCGGCCCGACGTTATGCCTCCGCCTCCTCACCGATAGACGGACTTTTCTTCTGAACACCCCATGAGCACCTACAAAGACACACTGAATCTGCCATATACCGCCTTCCCGATGAAGGCCAACCTGGCGCAACGAGAACCAGAACGGCTCAAACACTGGCAACAGACCGGACTGTACGCCAGGATACGCGCCCACAGCGCTGGCAGGCCGACCTTCATCCTGCACGATGGCCCACCGTATGCGAATGGCGACATCCATATCGGACATGCGGTCAACAAAATCCTGAAAGACATCATCATCAAAAGTCGCACCCTGGACGGCTACGATGCCCCCTACGTACCAGGTTGGGACTGCCACGGCCTGCCAATAGAATTACAGGTCGAAAAAAAGATCGGTAAGCCAGGGCACAAAGTGAGTGCAGCCGAATTTCGTGCTGCCTGCCGCGAATACGCACACCAGCAAGTCGCGCGCCAGAAGGCAGACTTTGAGCGTCTGGGTGTGCTGGGAGACTGGACACAGCCATACCTGACGATGGAGCCGGAACAGGAAGCCAACATTATCCGGGCTCTGGGGCAGATCGTAGCCAATGGTCATCTGGTACGCGGAGCACGTCCGGTCCACTGGTGTACCGACTGCCGCTCGGCCCTGGCAGAAGCCGAAGTGGAATACCACGACAAAACGTCACCTGCGATCGACGTGCGTTTCAGTGCAGTAGATCCGGCTAAAGCGTCAGGTCTGTTTGGGTCGGATGTGGCCGACCTGTCAGTGGTAATCTGGACCACCACCCCCTGGACACTACCAGCGAACCAGGCAGTGGCACTGCATCCGGAACTGAACTACAGCCTGCTGCGCACCGGGGCCGAACACCTGATCGTGGCCACAGGCTTGCTGGACACAGTGGCACAACGCTGGCAACTCAAAGATTACCAGGTTGTCGGCGAATGCCGGGGAGCCGGCCTGGCAGGCCAGATGCTGCAGCATCCACTCTACGACCGCCAGGTCCCGGTCATCCTGGGAGAACATGTTACCCTGGACGCCGGAACTGGCGCAGTGCATACCGCCCCGGCCCACGGCGTGGACGACTTTGTGGTGGGACAGCAATACGGCCTGCCGACAGATGGCCCGGTTGCGGCGAATGGATGCTACTACCCGGACACCGAACTGTTCGGTGGACAACACATCCAGAAGGCAAATCCGGCAGTGATCGACAGATTACGCCAGACCGGCAAACTGGTTCAGGCTGCAGAGATCGAACACAGCTACCCGATGTGCTGGCGCCACAAAACCCCGGTGATCTTCCGCACCACAGCCCAGTGGTTCATCCGCATGGGCGGACTGCGTCAGCAGGCGCAGCGTGAGACAGAACAGGTCGACTGGATACCCGACTGGGGCAAGGTACGGATCCAGGGTATGCTGGAAAACCGGCCCGACTGGTGCATCTCACGCCAGCGCACCTGGGGCGTACCGATCCCGCTGTTCATGCATAACCAGACTGGCGAGCTGCACCCGCAGACCGCATCACTGCTGGAACAAGTGGCACAACGCGTGGCACAAACCGGCATCCAGGCATGGTACGACCTGGCACCGGAAACACTACTCGGGGCAGACGCAGCAGACTACGAAAAAGTCACTGATACCCTGGACGTCTGGTTCGATTCCGGCGTGACCCATGCAGCGGTGCTGCAACAACGGCCAGAACTGCGCAGCCCGGCAGACCTGTACCTGGAAGGTTCAGACCAGCACCGGGGCTGGTTCCAGTCATCTTTGCTGAGTTCGGTGGCAATGCAAGGCAGGGCGCCCTACAAGGCATGTTTGACGCACGGCTTTACCGTTGATGCCCATGGCAAAAAAATGTCCAAATCGCAGGGCAACGTCGTCAGCCCGCAAAAGATCCAGAACACCCTGGGAGCAGACATCATCCGACTCTGGGTGGCAGCGACCGACTACCGGGGCGAGATGACCGTATCGGACGAAATCCTGAAACGCACTGCAGATGCATACCGGCGCATCCGCAACACACTGCGCTTCCTGCTGGCGAACCTGCATGACTATGATCCGGCACAACACCAGGTAGCAGATACAGACCTGCTGGCCCTGGATCGCTGGGTACTGGACCGAGCCTGGCAACGCCAGGCCGAAATCATAGAGGCCTATCAAGACTACAACTTCCACCTGATCTACCAGAAAATCCTGAACTACTGCGTGACCGACCTGGGTGGGTTTTACCTGGACGTGATCAAAGACCGGCAGTACACCCTGCCGACTGACAGTCTGGCGCGTCGTTCGTGTCAGAGCGTGATGTACCACATCGCAGCAGCGATGATTCGCTGGCTGGCGCCGATACTGAGCTATACCGCCGACGAAGCCTGGGAGCACCTGCCGGGAGAGCACACCGAATCAGTATTTCTTGAGACCTGGTACCAATCGCTGCAACCATTGTCGGATCCGCAGGCACGTACCCGCTGGGAACAAGTGATCCAGATACGCTCAGCGGTCAGCAAACAACTAGAGGCACAACGCAAGACCGGGGCAATCGGCTCATCCCTGGAAGCCGAAGTGACCCTGTACAGCGACGACCAGATGCGCGACAGTCTGGCCTTCCTGGGGGACGAACTGCGCTTCGTATTGATCACCTCAGCAGCGCAGATACAACCGCTGACCCAGGCGCCGGATACAGCGGTTGCAACCGACCTGCCAGGCCTGAAACTGGTGATACAAGCCAGCGCATATGCAAAATGCCCACGCTGCTGGCACCACCGCGCAGACATCGGGCAGGATGCCCGGTACCCCGAACTGTGCGGACGCTGCGTACAGAACATAGCCGGAGAAGGCGAACAGCGGCAACAAGCCTGAGCCCGGGTGCAACAACAAACGCACCCTCCCGGGCCAGGTACCGCCGAACTCCTGGCAGCGACAGACCAGTGTGTTAAATGCGCACTGTGTCTGCCGCATTGTCCGACCTACCAGTACCATGTCGACGAAAACGAATCACCACGCGGCCGGATCGCACTGGCAGAGGCATTGCTGCAGGGTCAGATCACAATAAACCCCAATATACAGCGACACCTGGATCACTGTCTCACCTGCGGACGATGCGAAACTGTCTGCCCCTCACGAGTACCCTACACCCGCTTGCTGCACGGTATCCGCCAACGCTGGCCAGTGCGGGTACATTGGGCCGCTGCCTTGCTGCGTCGACCCGCGTGGCTGGCGCGGGCAGCACAGATCGCGCGTCGGCTGCCGACCTGGCGTCGCTGGCCGTTGCCGATCCGCCTTGCGCAGGCCCTGGGTCAGCAAGCCTCGGTGCCAGCCAGCGGCACCTACCCACCGACAGACGCCCGACAGACGCGCCGCCTGGGTCTGCTGCTCGGTTGTGCCACCCACGCATTCCAGGGGAACGCCCTGTGGGCCAGCATCCGTCTGTTGAATGCACTCGGATACACCCTGGTCATCCCACCGCAACAAAGTTGTTGCGGCGCCTTGGCAGCGCACCAAGGCGCACGACAACAAGCAGATGCCAGCGAACAACAAAACCGGGAGGCCTTCGCCGACACAGAGGCAATCATCAGCATCGCCAGCGGCTGTGTCGCTGGCAGTGCGTTACCACTGACCGATATCGTCCCCTTTCTGGCGCAACACCAGACTGCATTAAGTCAGCTCAACTGGCGACCGTTACCATACACCGTTGTGCTGCACCGGCCCTGCACCTTACGTGCCGGGCAGGCAGCTACCGACCTGCTGGCCAGCATCCCGGAATTGCGGGTGCATACCCTGACAGACGGGTGCTGTGGCGCAGCGGGAGACCACCTGATCCGGCAGCGTCGCCAGGCAGCTGCGTTGCGCGAGCCGTTGCTGGCGCAGATACCCGACACAGCGACACACCTGGTAACCACCAATGTCGGTTGTGCACTGCACCTGGCCGAAGGACTGCGGCAACAACGGCGACCGATACACGTTCGGCATCCGGTAGAACTAGTGGCAGAAAGCCTTGGAATCGGGTGATGTACTGGCAATTAGCAAGAGAAAGCAAAGTAATTAAAAAGATTGAACCACTCAGATAAGGTGTTCAGCTATGTGGAATATGTACGATGTCATCAGCCTGGAATACAAACATAGTTATATATTTCATATTGTGTTTGATAATGGTGTGTCTGGTGATATTGACTTTTATGAATATCTTGAAAAAGGTCCGATATTCAGACCGCTAAAAAAATTGATTTCTTTAAACAGGCCAGCATTGATGGTGGAACAATATCCTGGCCAAATGGTGCTGATATAGCACCGGAAACACTATATGAAAAAATGACTCTTACTGACCAAAATTACGAGCATTTATATTCATCGGTGCTCTGATGTCAGCAGGCTGGGCAGGGCTGGCTCTAGCTCAGCTGACATACCCGGTAACCATCAATGAGGGTATAACACATTAGAATCAAAAATAACCGTGTAACCCATACAATTAACCCAGCATGTCCGATACTTGGGACTGCTCGGCCAGCTTAGCCAGAATTGCATGACTGGACTGTCGCTGTTGTTGCCGGTAAGAGATGACATCCTGTAACAGTACCTTACGGCGATTGCCGGTTTTATGGAAACGCAACTTGCCTGTTTGCAGAATATTATCAATCAGAAAAGGCCGCGAAACCTGCAACATATCGGCTGCCTGCTGTGTGGTCAATTCCTTGTCCAGAGGCATAACAGCAATATCTTTACCCTGAGCCATATATTGCAGAATATCGGAGAATAGCGCGATTGCTCTGCTGGGCACCGTTACTTCTGTGGCCTGTTCAACCCACTGTAAAGTGGCGGTATCTCCATATCCTGAGACACTTTTCAGAATGTCACTGCTACCTGCAGCCAGTGCCATATGATGAGTACTTAATACATCATTCCGGTGCTCTTGCTCTGTCATCATGCTGTTCTCCGGTTTATCTTCTGGGTCTGAGGTCATCGGATTTGAGAGTGAATTTACGCTGACCTGATATTATTCGCAATAAACGAAAAACCGGGTGCGTGCTCTCAATGCGCTACAACGTAGCCAGCGTGGAAAAGAGCCAAAATCAGGTTGTTTTCATCGGTGCCCTGATGCCAGCAGGCTGGACAGGGCTGGCCCCAGCTCGGCTGAGACAAATGGATAACCAGCTGCCTGCAGCACGTGCGGCTGCACTCGCTGGCTAGCGAGCAACAAGGCATCTGCCATCTCACCCAGCAACAGACGGGCGGCGCTTGCGGGTAGCGGCAGGAACGTGGGGCGACGTAAGACGCGGCCTAACGTATGTGCAAAGACCTGTTGCGTGACCGGGTTTGGTGCAACCAGATTGACTGGTCCGCTGAGCGTTTCCTGCGTCAGTAAAAACTGCATCATGCGCGAGATATCTGCCAGGCTGACCCAACTCATATATTGCTGGCCATGACCGATCCGGCCACCCAGACCCAGCCGGAAGGGCAACAACAGGTTCCTGAGCGCACCACCCTGCGGGCTGAGCACAATGCCGGTGCGCAGATGAATCGTGCGGATACCAGCCGCCTGCGCAGGCTGTGTTGCAGTCTCCCAGGCTTGTGCTACCTCAGCCAGAAAACCTGTACCGGCAGGTGCTGACTCATCCACTGACTGTGCTTGGGTATCGCCATAAAAACCGATTGCCGAGCTGGATAACAACACCTTTGGTGGGTGTGCCAACTGTGCCAGATGACGACATAACACGGCGGTACCGTGCACTCGACTGTGCCGGATCAGAGACTTGCGACGTTGTGTCCAGCGGCCTTCGGCAATCCCGGCCCCGGCCAGATGAATCACTGCATCCAGCCGGATATCCGGGTCAATCTGTACCAGATCATGTTCTGGCTGCCAGAAACAACCGCTGGCACAGTGTGGCTGGCGCACCAGGCAGACCACCTGATGCCCGGCAGCGGCCAGATCAGCTTGCAGAGTACGCCCGATCAGACCAGACGAACCGGTGAGTAAGATGCGCATCAGTTAATCCTGATTGATACTGGACAGCTGTAATGTTGCCACTTCTTGTAAGGTGAGTTGGGTTATTTCCGCAATCGTTTGCTGGTCGAGAATACCTGCGGCCAGTAAATTAACTGCTATTTCCTGGTTGCGTTCTTTCCTGCCCTCTTCTTTGCCTGCCTGAATGCCTTCTTGTCGGCCTTC
>JAHDCB010000059.1 GCA_020630035.1 Gammaproteobacteria bacterium | reverse complement strand
AACGCTTGCCAGAAACCTGTGGTAGCAAATCACCACATCAGTTTGAATCGCACCCCGCGTGTATTATGAAGACACAGATGCCGCCGGGGTGGTGTATTATGCGAATTATCTGCGCTTTATGGAACGGGCACGCACCGAATGGTTGCGTCAGCTCGGTTTTGAGCAGGACCAGATGCGCGACCAGGCGAGCGTGATATTTGCAGTACGCACTGCCCAACTGGATTATCGACAACCAGCCCGCTTCAATGATCAGCTGTACATTACAACCGAACTGATCCGCCTGAACCGGGCCAGTTTATACCTGGCACAAACCGCTTATCTGGTGCATAATCGCGCGCCCTTATGTCAGGGTGAATTCAAGATCGCGTGTCTGCGCTATCCTGAACTACGCCCGACCGCATTACCACCAGCGTTACGCACTGCATTAACGGAATATCATGCCACCCACTGACCTTTCCCTGTTCGGCCTGATCTTGGCAGCCAGCCCGCTGGTACAGGTGGTGATGGGGATTCTGCTGCTGGCCTCTGTGCTGAGCTGGACCAGCATCTTTGACCGGGCATATATGCTGCGCCAGGCAAAACGTGAACTCCCACGGTTTGAAGAAGAATTCTGGTCAGGCCGTGACCTAGCCGTGCTATATCGCACCCTGCGTACCGCAACACCAACTGGCGGGGCAGCGATTTTTTGTGCCGGATTTCGTGAATATACTCGCCTGCAACAAGCAGCAGTAGTCTCACAGCAGGCCCTGATCGACGGCGTACGACGTGCAATGCGGGTCGCGCTCAACCGCGAAGCAGACCGCCTGGAGGCACGCCTGCCTTTTCTGGCAACCGTCGGCTCCAGCAGCCCGTATATCGGCTTATTTGGTACCGTCTGGGGAATTATGAGTGCATTTCAGGCACTGGGCCAGGTACAGCAGGCCACCCTGCACCTGGTTGCCCCCGGTATTGCAGAAGCACTGATTGCCACCGCAATGGGATTATTTGCCGCAATTCCGGCAGTAATTGCCTACAACCGATATCAGCATACCGTGCAATGCCTGATCAATCGGTATGACGATTTTGTTGATGAATTCAGTAACATTTTACAGCGCCAGCCACACCAGGCCGGAGCAACATCTGATCCGCAGGCTTAAGGAAGGTCTTACGTGAACGATTACATTCTGGAACTCCATCAGGTAAACATGACTGATGTTGACCGGGTTGGCGGCAAAAATGCCTCACTGGGAGAGCTGTTACGTAATCTGACCGCAAATGGTCAGGTCCGGGTACCGGGTGGATTCGCCACAACCGCAGCAGCCTACCGTGAATTTTTAGCCCATGATGGCCTGGCGGATCGGATCAATGCCGCACTGGCGGCATTAGATGTTGACGACGTAAAACGCCTGGCTGTGGTCGGTGCTGAAATCCGGCAATGGGTGATGCAAACTCCGTTTCCACCGACATTTGAACAGGCAGTAGACCATGCCTACCGGGCCCTGGAAACAGAATATGGTACAGAAGTCAGTTGGGCCGTACGATCATCAGCAACTGCTGAAGATTTACCCGATGCATCCTTCGCCGGTCAGCAGGAAACTGTGCTGAATGTCCGTGGACTGACGCAAATCAAGCTCCGCATCCGCGAAGTATTTGCATCATTATTCAATGATCGGGCGATCGCATACCGGGTACACCAGGGATTTGACCATGCCCAGGTCGCCCTGTCGGCCGGTATCCAGAAGATGGTGCGTTCCGATGTCGGCGCCAGTGGTGTGATGTTCACCCTGGACACCGAAAGCGGCTTTCGTGATGTGGTGTTTATCACCAGCAGCTATGGGCTGGGTGAGATGGTTGTGCAGGGTGCCGTCAACCCGGACGAATTTTATGTGCACAAAAATACGCTAGCTGCCGGACGACCCGCCGTATTACGCCGCACGGTTGGCGATAAGGCGATCAAGATGACCTATGCCGAACCGGGTAGCGAACAGCCAGTGCAGACTGTCTCGACAGACCCGGCGGAGCGGCAACGCTTCAGCCTGACCGATGCACAGATCGAAGAGCTGGCCCGGCAGGCTGTCACGATAGAACAACACTATCAACGTCCGATGGATATCGAATGGGCACTGGATGGCATTGATGGACAACTGTATATCGTGCAGGCACGTCCAGAGACGGTGCAAAGCCGGGCCACCAATGTACTGGAGCGCTATACCCTGGAATCACAGGGTGACCTGCTGACAGAAGGTCGATCTATCGGCGCCAAGATCGGCGCTGGTACGGCGAAGATCATCGACAGTCTGGACGATATGGACCAAGTACAACCAGGAGACGTACTGGTTACCGACATGACCGACCCGGACTGGGAACCGATCATGAAACGCGCCGCAGCCATCGTGACCAATCGCGGCGGACGCACCTGCCATGCCGCCATCATCGCACGCGAGCTGGGCGTACCGGCGGTCGTCGGGTGCGTGGATGCAACAGACCACATCCCGAACGGCACACCCGTCACTGTCTCCTGCGCCGAAGGCGATACTGGCTACGTCTATGCCGGGAAACAACCCTTCAGCATCAAACGGGTAGAACTGGACCATATGCCAGACGTCCCGCTGAAGATCATGATGAATGTCGGCAATCCGGAACGTGCCTTCAACTTTGCCCAGATACCCCATCATGGCATCGGCCTGGCGCGGCTGGAGTTCATCATCAACAACATGGTTGGCATCCACCCTAAGGCACTACTGGAACTGGAACACCAGCCAGCAGAACTACAGGCACGGATCAAGGCACGGATTGCAGCCTACCCGAACCCACGTGAATACTTCATCCAGCGGGTTGTGGAAGGCGTGGCAACCCTGGCAGCATCTTTTGCACCGGAACCGGTGATCTTGCGCCTGTCCGACTTCAAATCAAACGAATATGCAAACCTGATCGGTGGTCAGGCCTATGAGCCGCACGAAGAAAACCCAATGCTTGGTTTTCGTGGCGCTTCACGCTACATCGCCGACAGCTTCCGCGACTGTTTCGAGATGGAATGCGCTGCCGTACGGCGGGTGCGTCAGGACATGGGGCTGAGCAACTTACAGGTAATGGTACCATTTGTACGCACCCTGGACGAAGCGCAGCAAGTCATACAGTTACTGGCAGACAACGGACTGAAGCGCGGCGAAGACGGCCTCAAAATCATCATGATGTGTGAATTGCCATCCAATGCCGTACTGGCTGAAGAGTTTCTGCAATACTTCGATGGCTTCTCCATCGGCTCAAACGACATGACCCAACTGACGCTGGGCCTGGACCGCGACTCAGGACTAGTCGCAAACAGCTTCGACGAACGTAACCCGGCAGTCAAAAAACTGCTGGCGATGGCAATCCAGGCCGCACGCCAGGCTGATAAATATGTCGGCATCTGCGGTCAGGGCCCATCAGATCATCCGGAGCTGGCGCGCTGGCTACTGGAACAAGGTATCAGCAGCGTTTCACTGAATCCGGATACCGTCGTTGATACCTGGTTATTCCTGGCAAACGAATCAGTCGCATGACACAACCCTGGGTACTCGCCAGCGGCAATGCCGGTAAACTGGCCGAGCTCACCACCCTGCTGGGTACGCAACCAGTACGGCCCCAGTCAGATTACCAGCTCGAATCAGTCGCAGAGACTGGCCTGACCTTTATCGAAAACGCACTGCTGAAGGCACGACACGCAGCCCGACACACAGGCCTGCCAGCACTGGCAGATGATTCCGGACTGGCAGTGGACGCCCTGCAAGGAGCACCCGGCCTGCATTCAGCGCGTTACGCCGGCCCTGAGCAAGATAGTGCGGCGAACAACCGCAAACTATTGCACACAATGCGCGACATCCCGGATGCAGAGCGCACCGCGCAATACCATTGCGTGATAGTGCTACTACAACATGAAAAAGACCCAGTGCCGATCATCTGCCAAGGCAGTTGGGCGGGCCGTATTCTGCACACCCCGTGCGGTCATGGCGGCTTTGGTTATGACCCCCTGTTCTGGGTCGAATCCGAACAGGCCAGCGCGGCAGAGCTGGCACCCGAACGCAAACACCAGCTCAGCCATCGTGGCCAGGCACTGCGCCAACTACTCGCTGCGATCCACGCTTGAGTTATCCGGCATTTCGTGTATATTGCGCGCATCGCTCACAATCCGGAGAGGTGGCAGAGTGGTCGAATGCAACGGTCTTGAAAACCGTCGAGGGTTAACGCCCTCCGTGGGTTCGAATCCCACCCTCTCCGCCATTTCTACCAAGACCGACTTTATGAAAAACTGCCTGCTTGTTTTGTACATGGATCCGCCTGACTAAAGGCAAAAAAGGGTCGAGTCTTTCTTATATCAAGCCCAGGTATCCATAACCTGACATTAGCTACGCTTCGCCCACTATTTAATTTTGATATTTGATTTTTTTATTGACGTAGCAGATAAAAACACCTATAGTGTGCGCTGTCAGATGCGGGGTGGAGCAGTCTGGCAGCTCGTCGGGCTCATAACCCGAAGGTCGCAGGTTCAAATCCTGCCCCCGCTACCAGTTTTTTTGATAGCCGCCTCCGGGCGGCTTTTTTTTGCCTGCGATTTCTTTCCTCCGATTACCAGCCTGCGGTTTTTTCCAGTAGCCGACGCGCCTGACGCACGTCACGTGCAATCTGCGCCTGCAACAGCTCGAAAGACGCAAATTTCTGTTCTGCACGCAATCGCTGCCGGAACTGTACCTGCACTCTCTCACCATATAAATCTGCACTAACATCCAGCAGATGCACCTCCAGCAACAACACCGCCTCTGATGTCACTGTCGGACGTCGTCCAACATTGGCAACCCCGTCCCAGCGCTCACCCTCCGGCCCTGCCACACGCACCAGAAATACACCCCGCAGGGAACAGTTCGCCTCTGTCAGTCGCAAATTCAACGTCGGAAAACCCCAGGTGCGGCCTCGTTGTGCCCCCCGACATACTCGTCCGCTCAGTGCATAGGGTCGCCTTAAGCAATGTGTCGCTGTCGCCAGGTCACCAGCCGCTAATGCAGCCCGTATACGTGTGCTGCTGATCCGCGTTCCGGCAGTCTCAACCGTTGTCAAACTCTCCGCAATAAAGCCATGCTCGGTACCGGCCTGTTGCAACAGGGTAAAGTCACCCTGCCGATCCCGACCAAACCGGAAATCGTCACCGACTAACAGATATCTGATCTGCAGTCGTGCTACCAGCACTGTTTGAATAAATTGCGTCGCCGTGTGCGCTGCCAGGACAGCATCAAAACGCAGGATCAGAATCTGGTCGATATCTTGCTGCTGCAATAATGCCAGTTTATCCCGCAAACGGGTCAGGCGTACCGGTGACTGGCCAGGATGCAGATATTCCAACGGTTGTGGCTCGAACAGGATGACACAAGCTGGTGCTTGCATCCGTTGTGCCCGGCGCTTCAGGGCATTCAGTATCGCGACATGCCCGAGGTGTACCCCATCGAAATTACCGATCGTCGCAACACAACCACGGTGTATCGGACGGATCTGTTGCAGTCCGCGAATAATGTGTGTCATGCTGTACGCTGTGCCCGGAAGCTGTCGATCAGCAACAGAATAACCCCGACAGTAATGGCCATGTCCGCCACATTGAAGGTCGGCCAGTAATACGATTGCCAGTGCCATTGCAGAAAATCGACTACCTTGCCATGTAACAGCCGATCGATCAGATTACCCAGGGCACCACCAATGACCAGTGCCAGTGCCCAGGCCACCCAGCGTTCGCTGACTGCCAAGCGTTTTAACCAGATGATCAGGGCCAAACTCACTCCTGTGGCTAAACTGACAAAGAAATAATGTTGCCAGCCACCAGCATCGGCCAAAAAGCTGAACGCAGCACCAGTGTTATACACCAGTGTCAGATTAAATACCGGCCAGATCACCTGTACCTGATATTCCTGGAAATGGGCCAGAATCCATGCCTTACTGCATTGATCCAGCACAATAATCACCGCTGATATGATCAGATAATGTAACAATGTTTTTTACCTCACTAACATCATGACTCACTCAGATCCTGTTGCTCACCGGCAAATACCCCGCATTGGTGTACTCCTGGTCAACCTCGGCACCCCGGATGCACCAAACCGGGCAGCGGTTCGACGTTACCTGAAGCAGTTTTTATGGGATCGCCGCGTGGTCGAGCTGCCACGTTTGTTGTGGTGGCCGATTCTGAATCTGATCATTCTGAACACCCGTCCGGCTCGTTCAGCCAAGGCCTATCAGCAGGTCTGGACTGACCAGGGTTCACCTCTCCTGGTAACAGCTCGTGCTCAAACGGCTGCGCTGCAGGCACAGCTGGAGACACGTTTTGCCGACCAGGTACTGACTGAGCTGGCGATGTGTTACGGTTCACCAGGCATTCCGGATGGTCTGTCCAGACTACGCGATGCCGGTGCCCGCCGGATGCTGGTTCTACCTTTGTATCCGCAATATTCTGCCACCACCACCGGGTCGGTATTTGATGCCGTCACCCAAACGCTGCACCACTGGCGCTGGCTACCTGAGCTACGCTTTATCAATCATTATCATGACGAACCCGGCTACATTATGGCATTAGCCAACTCAGTGCGCAGATACCGCGCCCAACATGGCAGTGCCGATAAGCTGGTCATGTCGTTCCATGGGATACCACAAGATTATTTTGACCAGGGCGACCCATATTATTGTGAATGCCAGAAAACCGGCCGTCTGCTGGCCGAAGCACTGGAACTGTCTGCAGATGACTGGGTACTGACCTTTCAGTCACGCCTTGGCCCGAAAAAGTGGCTACAGCCGTATACCGATCAGGTGTTACAACAGCTGGCTGCTGATCAGGTCCGGTCCGTACAAGTCATCTGCCCAGGGTTTTCTGCTGACTGTCTGGAAACTCTGGAAGAAATCGCTCAGGAAAACCGTGAGTTGTTTATCCAGGCAGGTGGTGAACAATTCCAATATATTCCATGCCTGAACGATGCGACAGAACATATTGAGATGCTGTCAGAGCTGGCTGGCCGCCACCTGCAAGGCTGGGTCTGATCTGACCCGGCTGATACAAAAAACCCAGCGCCTCCGCTGGGTTTTTTGTATGTCTGCAAGCAGCACCGTTGCTCAAAGGCGCCTCTGAAAACGTCGCAAGGCGCAATTTTCAGGGGTGGCCTAAAGATGCCTGTTAGTCGTTGTTACCACCACCAAACGCACCCAACAAGTGCAGTAACGCCTGAAACAGGTTGATGATGCTCAGATACAGGCTGACGGTTGCCATAATGTAGTTAGTTTCGCCACCGCGAATGATCTGACTGGTTTCAAACAGTATCAGACCCGACATCAATAACACCACGGCTGCCGAGATGGTGAGTTGTAAGGCTGGCATCTGCACAAAAATTCCGACCAGGGAGGCAACCAGTACGACCATCAGGCCGATGAATAAAAAGCCGCCGAGGAAGCTGAAGTCGCGTTGCGAAGTCAGTGCATAGGCAGACAGCCCGATAAAGATCAGCCCGGTTCCACCAAATGCTGTGGCGATGATCTGGCCACCATTCGGGATAGCTGCGTAAAAGTTCAGGGTCGGGCCGAGGCCGAATCCGAGCAGCCCGGTGATCAGAAATACCATGCCCAGCCCGGCACTGGTGTCGGCGGTACGAGGCAGTACAAACCATAACAGTACCAACGCACCTATTGAGGTGAGTAAGGAGATGAACGGTGGCGGACTAAGTGCCATGGAGACACTGGCAAGTACAGCACTCCAGATCAGCGTTGCCGACAGCAACATATAGGTATTTTTCAATACCTTGTTCATTGGCACCGACTGATGCGCCGCTTGTGAAATAGCAGATTGATAACGGTTCATAATGGTGTCACTCTCTGAAGACAAATTAACGCAGTAGGTACGATGGATGGGGGCAGACTGACCTGAATTCAAGCTATTCTGCATCTTTCCGGGATAAGTGCAAGCCCTGGTAACGCACTGGTTTACCAGCAACCGTTACTGACCGCACCGGTATGATCTGTAGCTCCTCGCTGACCCAACTGATTCAGCCAGAACTGTCGGCAGACCATATCCCGGGTTTGTATGCCGTTGGCCGTCGCCGTCACCAGATAGGCCCGGGTATCTGTTTGCGCCACCAGAGCCAATTGATAGTGCCCTTGTTCAGTGACACCTGCGCGCCAGGCAGGTATTTCCAGAGACAAATCTGTCAGTTGCGTCGCATACTGACCGCGAACAACGTAAAACCGTTCCTGTGCCAGTGCAATGACCTGTAGCGCAGTGATCGCTTCGGTACGCCGGGCACGCTGTGCATAGTCGGTATACACCGGATACGCAATACCCAGTAGCAGGGTTGAAATAGCCAGAACCAGCATCAACTCCAACAATGTCAGACCAGTAGAATGACGCGGCATATCCATGGATAAACAGCCCCAACAGGTTGTTGCAATTCGCTAATGAGCTTCCTGCCAATTATCGCCCACCCCGATCTCCACCACCAACGGCACCCGAAGTTCAGCCGCAGACTCCATCCGCTGCCTGATCTCAGCGGCATACGCCGCCAGCCGCTCCGGCTCACCTTCAAACACCAGCTCATCATGCACTTGTAACAACAAATTCAGCTCTGGCTGTGTCTGTTGCTGCCACGCATCAATTGCCAGCATCGCACGCTTGATAATATCCGCTGCCGTGCCCTGCATCGGCGCATTGATCGCAGTCCGTTCTGCGGCTGCCCGGCGATTTGCGTTGCGGGAGGTGATATCTGGCAGAGACAAGCGCCGACCAAACAGGGTTTCGACATAGCCATCCTGTTGCGCCTGCTCCCGCGTCCGTTGCATAAAGTGCTGCACACCTGGATAACGGCTGAAATACAGATCGACATATTCTTGTGCCGCCTGACGTTGGATGCCGAGTTGTTTCGCCAGCCCGAATGCAGACATGCCATAGATCAGACCAAAGTTGATCGCCTTGGCAGCACGTCGCTGTTCCGGTGTCACCGCTGCCAGGCTATCTGCAGCAAAGACCTCCGCTGCGGTCGCGGCATGAATATCCGCACCCTCTGCA
>JAHDCB010000058.1 GCA_020630035.1 Gammaproteobacteria bacterium | reverse complement strand
AGTTCTGCTGTCTTGAATTCACGCATCGCAGCCTGGTAGGCGCGTTGTGCCGAACCCAGTAGGTGCCCGACACCACTGCCGTGCAAGGCTGAGATTTCGTGCCAGGTCGCAAATTGCAGAAAGGCTAACCGACGGTGCAGCTCAGCACGTATCTGTTCCCGCTGGGCGCTGGTCAGTCCGTCCCATTTGTTGATCACTACCACCAGGGCCCGGCCTGCGTCTAATATATGCCCGGCCAGGTGCATGTCTTGTTCGCTGACACCTTGCTGCGCATCCAACACTAACAGCACGACATTTGCTTGTTGCATCGCCTGCAAACTTTTCAGAACGCTGTATTTTTCCACCTGGTCGTGGATACGCGCCCGACGGCGCACACCCGCCGTGTCCAGCAGCACGTAGTGTTGTTGTTGTGCGGTGTGCGCTATTGCGATAGTATCGCGTGTGGTGCCCGGCTGGTCGTAGGCCAGCACACGTTCTTCGCCCAATAGCCGGTTGATCAGGGTGGATTTGCCTACATTCGGCCGCCCGATGACTGCAATGCGGATCGTATCTTCCGGGGTTTCGTCTGCCTCCGGCTCGGCGTCGGGTAATTGCGGCAGGATGTGCCGGATCAGTTGTTGCACACCGCGCCCGTGGGCGGCGGCGATCAGGTGTGGCTGCCCCAGCCCCAGGGTATGAAATTCGATACCCCCTAGGGTCTGGTCTAAATTTTCGCTTTTATTCAGCGCCAAGGTGATCGGTTTGCCGGTACGACGCAGGTCTGCTGCAATCTGCCGGTCATCTGTGGTCGGTTCGGCTCGTGCGTCCAGTACCAGTATCACATGGTCTGCTGCTGCCAGTGCTAGCTGTACTTGCTGCTGTATCAGGTGATCTATGTCACTGCCGTCACGGCCACTCAGGCCGCCGGTATCAATCACCAGGTAGCCGCCACCGCCCAGTTGGCCGACACCATATTGGCGGTCTCGGGTCAGCCCGGCCTGGTCGGCAACCAGGGCATCACGGGTGCGGGTTAGCTGGTTGAACAGGGTCGATTTGCCAACGTTTGGTCGTCCGACCAGGGCAATTACCGGTTGTGGTTTCAATCGGTCACTCGCACGGCTGACAGGTAGCCCGCATCGTCCTGCACATACAGGATGTCATCAACACGCACCAATCCGGCGCTGATCGCCGCCTGGCCAACCAATTGTCGTGCAATCAGGCGGCCATCATCTGCTGCCAGCAGGTGCAGGTATCCCTCCAGATCGCCCAACACCAGGGCGTCTTCCAGCACTAACGGGTCGGATATCGCCCGGTGTTGCAGCAATTCGGTCTGTTCCCAGTTCAGGGCTCCAGTCTGCGGCGCAAATGCCCACAGGCTGCTGTCTTCGCCAACGGCATACAGGTTGTGCTCGTCTGCCGCCAGATTCCGATAGGTGGAAAATGGCTGCTGCCAGCGTATCAGTCCCAACTGTGCGTCGATGGCGATCAGCCCGCCCTGGTAGGTCGCGGCATAGATCATTCCCTGATGGATCAGCGGGTCGGTATCACTGTCTACCAGACGTTGCACTACGGAGCGTCCCGTCGGTAACGCAATCGCAATATTTGAGAAGAGTTCGCCCGTGGCCAGTTGACGTATCACCAGTTGTCCCTGGGTGGTCGTCTGTAATAATTGATCGTCCTGGATGACCGGGGTGCTCATCCCCTGTAATCCCAGCAGTGGCAGGTGTGTGGTGTTATACCATTGTTGTTCACCCGCCAGATTCAGGCCTGTCAGGCTACCGTCTGCTGTCACAATCACGATGCGATTTGGTGCCACGACCGGACGCGCGCTGACGCTGCTGCTGACAGTCGTGCGCCATTGTTCGGTGCCATCCTGGGCCGACAGTGCGATCACTTCGCCGTCTTGTGTGCCCAGGATGATATTGCCGCCCCCCAGGCTGACTCCAGCGGTGATTGGGGTCTGTAAGTCTATCCGCCAGTTCAGTGCCCCGGTTGTCGCATCCAGGGCCCGTACCTGTCCATCGGCAGCAGCGGCATAGATAACATTTTGCGCCACTGCTGGTACCAGGGCCGGCTGCCAGGCGGCTGAGCTGTCACCAACTCGCCGCTGCCAGAGGGATACTATGGTCTTTTCTGCCTTAAATTTGACCAGTGGTGCCGGTGGGTTCAGGCTCGACCCACTAATCCGGTCAATCAGCCCGACACAACCACTGAGTGAGATCGCCAGCAGCAACCCGGCCAGACGGATCACGGACCAGGTGGTCGGCTTGGCCTGGTTGCGCCGCTTCATTCCGGTGTCTCACTCGTCTTCAGGTCACTGATCTTCAGCGTCAGCAGCGGATCTGGGGCTTCGCTATGCTGCAGCGCCTGTTGATAGGCCGCACGTGCCGCAGCCAGGTCTCCCTGGTGGTATGCCAGGTCGCCACGCAGTTCAGCTATCTGCGCCTGGAATGAGTCGCTGGTTGCGTCCTGCAGCACCTGGTCTGCATCCTGCCAGACCTGCATATCGATCAGCAGTTCGGCTAACTGTACCCGTACCGCCTGTTGTATCACGGCATCTTCTGCTGAGGCCAGGGCTCGCTCCAGCCAGGCGCGTGCAGCAGGCTTGTCACCTGCCTGGTAAGCCACCTTCGCTGCCTGGCGCGCCGCTAACACGGCATACATGGTGCCAGGATGTTCCTGCATTAATTGTTCAGCATGGGTGGTCACAGGTTCTGTCTGTTCTGCAGCAACGACTTGTTGCAATGCCGCAAAACGATCTGATGCCGCAATGCTCTGGTTGGTCTGATAGGTCTGCCAGGCCTGCCAGCCAACCAGCAGACCCACACCAACCACCACGCCGGTGATCACTGGTGTGGCGTTTTTCTGCCACCATTGTTTGATCGCCGCAACTTGCTCAACTTCGTTGTTGTAGGTATCCATAATTTACAGAATATATCTGGTCAGGTCTTCATTATCCAGCAGACTGCTCAGATGCTGGTTCACATAGTCTGCATCCACCAGCACTTCTCGACCTTCCTGGGTTGGTGCATGGAATGACACTTCTTCTAACAATCGTTCCAGCACGGTATGCAAACGGCGGGCACCGATATTCTCGGTGGTTTCGTTCACATGCCAGGCGATGTCAGCAATCCGCTTGATGCCACTATCGTCAAACGTCAGGGTAAAGTCTTCTGTCGCCAGTAGGGCGACATATTGTTCTGTCAGCGAGGCATCCGGCTCGGTCAGTATGCGTACAAAATCTTCGCTGCTCAAGGCGCCCAGTTCCACCCGGATCGGCAAACGCCCCTGCAGTTCCGGTATCAGATCTGACGGCTTGCTCAGATGAAAGGCGCCTGACGCAATGAACAGGATATGGTCTGTCTTTACCGAGCCATATTTGGTAGAAACCGTGCACCCTTCTACCAGCGGCAACAGATCGCGCTGCACCCCTTCACGTGAAATGTCGGCACCCCGGCCTTCGCTGTTGCTGGCTACCTTGTCGATCTCATCGATGAAGACAATACCATGTTGTTCCACCCGCTCGACCGCCCGCAGACGCAGGTCTTCTTCGTTAATGCGTTTATGTGCTTCTTCATCGGTCAGCAGTTTCAGGGCGTCTTTCACCCGTAGCTTACGTTTTTTGCTGCGCTCTGTGCCCATGTTCTGGAACAGGCCCTGTAGCTGGTTGGTCATTTCTTCCATTCCCGGCGGACCGACGATCTCTACACCAACCGGCACCCCGCTGGTTTCGATATCAACTTCTCTGTCGTCCAGTTTGCCTTCGTGCAACATTTTACGGAATTTTGCCCGCGTGCTTTTGCTGCGTCTGGGTGGTGGTGGCGGGACGTCGATTTCTTCGTCTTCTTCATCTTCGTCATGCTGTTCATCCAGCGCTTCGCGTGGTTTACGCGGTGCCGGCAATAAGGCATCCAGTATCCGGTCTTCTGCTGCCACTACCGCCGCATCATGCACCTTTTCCACTTCAATCTCGCGCGTCATCTTGATCGCACTGTTCGCCAGATCGCGGATGATAGAGTCTACTTCACGCCCGACATAGCCCACTTCGGTAAATTTGGTTGCTTCTACCTTAATAAACGGCGCTTGTGCCAGCTTTGCCAGGCGGCGCGCAATCTCAGTTTTACCAACGCCGGTCGGGCCAATCATCAGGATATTCTTCGGCGTAATTTCATCACGCAGTTCGTCTGCCACCTGGCTACGACGCCAACGGTTGCGTAACGCGATGGCCACCGCTCGTTTCGCGTCTTTCTGGCCGATAATATGTTTGTCCAGCTCCTGGACGATCGCTTCAGGGGTAAAATCAGACATGAGAATCCAGTTCTTCTATCACTAGGTTATGGTTCGTGTAAACACACACGTCGGCTGCGATATGCAGGCTCTTCTCAACAATCTCGCGTGCTGTCAGTTCGGTATTGTCCAACAATGCCCGGGCGGCTGACTGGGCAAAGGCACCGCCGGATCCGATCGCCATCAGGCTGTCTTCCGGCTCGATCACATCGCCATTCCCCGTTAGTGTTAGCGAGGCGTCCTTGTCTGCGACTAATAACAGTGCCTCCAGACGACGTAACATCCGGTCTGTACGCCAGTCCTTCGCCAGCTCCACTGCAGCGCGTGTCAGGTGGCCTGAATGTTTTTCCAGCTTGCCTTCAAATCGCTCAAACAGGGTAAATGCATCCGCCGTCGCACCAGCAAAACCTGCCAGAACCTTACCTTTATACAGCAGTCGCACCTTGCGGGCATTGCCCTTCATCACGGTGTTACCCAGCGAGACCTGGCCGTCACCGCCGATCACTACCTTGCCACCACGCCGCACTGACAAAATTGTCGTTGCATGTATTTCTTGCACGCTGAAATATCCACCAGAAAATTTTTTTGCATCGCAACGTGTGGAATACAACTCCACACGGCATAAAGATCGGATAGTATGGGCATGCTCAGTAATAAACAAGGGCAGCCGACATAAAAAACAAATGCCCGCAAGCGGGCTGCGGACAGGCTATCACTATCAACCGGAAATAATTTTTATGGATACCCTGCAACAATTTGCCCAGACATTCATTCAGTGGAGCGCACTGACACTGTTGTTCGTGATCGGCATGATGATTCTGCTGATCGGTATCATCTATCTGGTAGACCGCACACAGACCACCCATACCCTGCGCCGGAATTATCCGGTTGTGGCCCGGTTCCGCTATTGGTTTGAACACCTGGGCACGTTTTTCCGCCAATATTTTTTCGCGATGGATCGCGAAGAATTACCATTCAACCGGGCAGAACGTTCCTGGGTCTACCGTGCTGCCAAACAGGTTGATACCACTATCCCCTTCGGCTCCACCCGCCAGTTAAATTCACCGGGTGATCCGATCTTTCTGCACAGCCCATTCCCGATCTTAACCGAACAGGGCACAGCAACCGCACCCGTGACCATCGGTGCCAGCTATTGTTCCCAACCCTATACCGCGCAATCATTGATTCATATCTCCGGCATGAGCTATGGCGCCATCTCCAAACCAGCCATTCTGGCCCTGTCACAGGGTGCCCGGATGGCTGGTATCTGGATGAATACCGGCGAAGGCGGACTGTCTGACCACCATCTGTCTGGCGACTGTGATCTGGTCTTTCAAATTGGAACCGGGAAGCATGGAGTCAGTGACGCTGACGGTCATCTGTCTGATGAAAAGCTGCGCACGATTGCGGCGCAGCCAAAGGTCAGAATGTTTGAAATCAAGCTCAGCCAGGGCGCCAAACCCGGCAAAGGCGGCATATTACCCGGCGATAAGGTGACTGCCGAAATCGCCCGGATTCGCGGTGGTGTGGTCGGACAGACTTCCATCAGCCCGAATGCGCATCGGGATCTCCATTCTGTTACCGACCTGTTACATATGATTCAACGTGTCCGGCAAGTCACTGGCAAGCCTGTCGGTATTAAGCTGGCTGTGGGACAACTGCACTTTTTCACCTCACTGTTCCGTGAAATTCAGGTACAAGGACCAGAGGTTGCGCCCGACTTTATCGCCCTCGACAGTGCAGATGGCGGCACCGGTGCCGCACCACAACCCCTGCTGGATTATGTCGGTATGCCCTTGTCGGAAAGTCTGCCGCTGGTGGTCAATCTATTACATGAATATGACTTACGTGACCGCATTAAAGTGATTGCATCCGGTAAACTGATGATTCCGGGCAAGGTCGCCTGGGCCATTGCTACCGGTGCTGATTTTGTGGTGTCAGCGCGTGGCTTTATGTTTGCCCTGGGTTGTATCCAGGCACTGCAATGTAATAAAAACACCTGTCCCACTGGCATCACCACCCATAACCCGGCGTTACAGCGTGGCCTGGTACCGCAGGACAAGGCCACCCGGGTTGCCAATTTTGCGCAGGAAATCAACCACGGCGTCAGCCTGATCGCACACGCCTGTGGTGTACCGCAACCACGTGCGCTCACGCGCGACCATGTGCGCATTATTCAGTATCATGGTAAATCCGTACCCTTATCCGAGCTGCATGCATTACCCCGAACGGGAATATGATAGAATTTTGCGGTTGCAGTCTATTTTCACCCACCCTTCTTACTTAGAGGGCGTTCTCAATCAGCTAGCTTATTCAGCTGATTGAGAACACCCCCTAAAATATACCGCAGAATTATCTTCAGCGACATTCAAGACAGACAGATACCCATGCCACAACAGCACATACAACGCCCGGCCCAGGGCGACATGATCACCTGCGCCCATGACGGCAGCCTGCAAGTTCCAGACCAGCCAATCATCCCTTATATAGAAGGCGATGGCATTGGTGTAGATATCACACCTGTCATGCGACAGGTCGTCGATGCGGCAGTCAGCCAGGCCTATGGTGGCAAACGGCAGATCGCCTGGATGGAAATCTACGCCGGCGAAAAATCCACCCAGGTGTATGGCCCGGATGTCTGGCTGCCGGATGAAACCCTGCAGGCGGTGCAGGATTATGTAGTTTCTATCAAAGGCCCACTCACCACCCCGGTCGGCGGCGGTATCCGCTCGCTGAATGTCAGCCTGCGTCAACAACTGGATCTGTACGTCTGCCAGCGTCCGGTACGTTATTTCAGCGGCACACCCAGCCCGCTGAAACATCCGGAACACACAGATATGGTGATCTTCCGGGAAAACTCAGAAGATATCTATGCCGGTATTGAATGGTCTGCCGGCAGCCCGGAAGTCAGGCAGGTCATCCAATATCTGCGCGATGAAATGGGGGTTAGCAAGATTCGCTTCCCGGAAAATTCCGGTATTGGCATCAAGCCAGTCTCTCAGTCTGGTACAGAACGGCTGGTACGCAAGGCCATTCAGTATGCGATAGATAATGATCGTCCTTCTGTCACCTTAGTGCACAAGGGCAACATCATGAAATATACCGAAGGTGCCTTCAAAAACTGGGGCTACGACCTGGCGAAACGTGAATTCGGTGCCACCGAGTTGGATGACGGCCCCTGGTGCCAGTTTACCAACCCCAATACCGGCAACCCGATCATCATCAAGGACGTGATTGCCGATGCGTTTCTGCAACAAATCTTGTTACGGCCTGCTGACTATGATGTGATCGCCACCCTGAACCTGAACGGCGACTATATTTCAGACGCCCTGGCAGCCCAGGTTGGTGGTATCGGAATTGCACCCGGCGCCAACCTGTCGGATCAGGTTGCGATGTTTGAGGCCACACACGGCACAGCACCCAAATATGCCGGAAAGGATAAGGTCAATCCAGGCTCACTAATCCTGTCAGCCGAAATGATGTTACGCCATATGGGCTGGAGTGAGGCGGCAGACTTGATTATCCAGTCCATGGAAGCCACCATCAGCGACAAGACTGTCACCTACGATCTGGCACGCCTGCTGCCAGGTGCCACAGAAGTCAGTTGTTCCGGCTTCGGCCAGGCCATGATCGCCAACCTGCAACGCTGATACCACGGCCATCCGCCACCTGACGGCACACCCCGGTCGCACAGTAACCTGACAACACCAGGCAACCGAAAGGTGGCAACCAGAAAATTTGTGTACACCCTGGCAAACAAACGCTGAATGCAGCAAGCGAGTATTTTTGAGCCCGACAGTACTCAAAGAAAGTGGTTACAGATTCTTCTTTTTCTCAAGAGAAGAAGAAAGGATGCATGTCCACATAATATCCGGCGAGGGAGAAGCTAAATATTGGCTTAAGCCAAACATTGAGCTTGCAAAAAATCACAGGTATACAAAAAAACAGTTAAAACAAATCGAATCACTTATTGAGAATCATTACGATGAAATTGTCAGTGCATGGCGACAACACTTCACATGTTGAAGTATCTGATATCTCTGCTCACGGCTTATGGCTTCTAACCCATGGCAAAAAGTTGTTTATGTCATACGACGACTTCCCCTGGTTCAAAGAAAAAACGGTTCAATCCATTACCCATGTTGAGGAACCGTCATCAGGCCATTTTTATTGGCCAGAACTGGATATTGATTTAACCAAAGCAAGTATCGAGAACCCTGAACGTTTCCCACTAAAGGCAAAAATCACATAATACAGACCCTGAATCCGTGACTTCATGCTTTTGTTAAGCAGCCAGAAGTCAGTGTTTATGCGGTAATATAGCGTATCGTCGGCCTATCCGTTCTTTCACTCAGGTGGTGATATTTGATGCGCTTCCAATTCGAGCAAAGTCCCACAGAGATTTATAGTAGCGCTGGTGGTTTATCTTTGGTGGGTTCGATCATCAACCGCTATAGTGAGTTGTCCGGCCAACTCAAAAGCCTGCCGTTACGCCATGGGATCCCCCACGAGGATATCGTGCGGACTTATCTGGGCTTGTTGTGCCAGGGGAAAAATGACTTTGAGGCAGCCGAAGGTGTCCGTGAAGACACCTTTTTTCGTCAAGCGCTGGGAATCAAACGGGTGCCTTCTGCAGCGCGTTTACGTCAACGCCTTGATGATCATGCGCCAGCCCTGACTCAGGTCGCTGATACTTGTTTAGTCCCCTTGTTGTCGAATTTGCAAGCCCCGGTGACCGCTTTGCCCAGTGGGCAGGTTGCCTTGCATGCGGATGTTTTCTGCCTGGATAACAGTAACACGGCAAAGGAAGGGGTGTCCCGGACGTACCATGGGTATGATGGCTATGCCCCGATCGGCGCTTATTTGGGGGAAGAAGGCTGGTGTGTTGGTCTGGAACTTCGTCCCGGTGAGCAACATAGCCAAAAAGATTTTGCCTTTTTTCTGGATCGTGTCTTGCCACGTGCCAACGCCCTGGCAGGCGGGCGGCGGTTGCTGATCACGCTGGATGCCGGACATGATGCCGCCGCTAATCGGGAACAATTGCAAGAGGCACAGACCGACTACC
>JAHDCB010000057.1 GCA_020630035.1 Gammaproteobacteria bacterium | reverse complement strand
CAACGCAGCTCTAATTCCCTCCCGGAACACAGCGTTTAGCGTTGGTTGACATCATGAGCGCTTATAGACAAACTCCGGAAGAAGGATATATACCAGATTCATTAACACCCCATAATATGTCTTTTTTTTCAGACAAAAAGCTATGAAGCGTTTTTTTATCGAAAGCATGAATGACCTCACCACGTATCTTGATGATTATTCTTTCAACAAATACATTGTCTTTTTTTTCAACACCCCATTTGCCGGTTTCTATAGCACCTAGATGAAGAGATTGACAAGGTTTCCAAGAATGAGAATAAAAAGTTCCATCGATATACAAAATATTTATTTCAGCATTTTTCTGCAACTCATTTATCACCGTTGGACCAGGAAAATAATCACAGCTGATTAGCCAGAAAATAACAGAGACCAGAAATAAATTTTTCACCAGGGCCACCAGCTACCTCGGCCGCTGCCATAGTTTTGCGCTGCCTGTTCAAAAGGGTTACCACCAGGACCGGAAAAACCGCCACTTAACAGATAAACAGGGGCATATAATGGGCCTAAAATCTGATATTGATAAGTATGTGCTGCTTCATGTAAGCCGATATTAACTGCATAATTTCCATAAGCACCATAATCACCAGGATCAGAGCCTCTGCCATAAGATACAGTATTGCCTAAGGTAATTGCCGTTCTTGATATGGTTAGAGGATTATTATGAAATTGGATAGCATTATTGCCAAAACTGATACTTGGGTTAGTACCCATAACCAGACCAATAATATGTCCAACTCCACCGTAAGCTAATCCAATTAATGTATTTGGCAAGGCCCAGATTTTACCTGCTATATCCAGAGCGCCCTGTAGCAACCCACCAACACTCGTTTTATGGGAACCACTTTGCAGGGACTTTTCTGTCATCTGATTGAACATATGTGCGAACGCAGCGGCAAGTGCTCCATCTTCGAAGCTACCACCGGACGCCTTAGCGCTGATGCCGCCGGCAAGTCCGACTACAATCATCTGCGGTAACATCTGATCTGAGAGTTGTGCCGCAAAGCCTCCAGCCCAGTGTCCAACGAAGCCACCTACCAGCCCGGATTTGAAGTCTCCACCACGTAGTTCACTCATGGCACCTTGGCTCAGTCCATGGCCCAGATATCGCAGGATGCCCGGTTCTACTATCAAGCTCTTCACGCCGAATGCGACTGCAGCTGACAAAGCTCCCCAGGCGGCACCTTTCAAGGCGCCTTTCAGGCTGCCGGTCGCCAGCCCGCCCTGCACGAAGCCCGCCGCTGCGCCGGCTACCATCAGTTGACCGATACCAGCCGTTGCAAAGGTTGTGCCCATTGCCGCTAAGGCCGCACCGCCGGTAAAGGCGGCGGCGGCAATGATCGCGATCATCCGGACAATCGGATTGTCTACCACCACCGCGACCACCGCAGCGGCGATGGCGCCGATCACGAACCAGAAGAAGTGCCCGCTGGAGTCGGTATATTTCAGCGGGTTGTTCAGCACATAACTGTAACGGTTGTGGTTCTGGCTGTTGCCCGGTGCCTGGATGTAGATGTCCGCACTCAGGAACCGGCCCAGGACCGGGTCGTACAGACGCGCGTTCATGTGGATCAGTCCCAGGTCGTCCAGGTGTCGGTGGCCAGTGTAGCCGCGATCGGTGTGGGTCGGCTGGACAGGGGCATTTTGTTCCTGGTTGTCTGTGTTGTTTGCTGGAGGTGCGCGGGTTGTCGGTTGCGCTGTCTGTCCTTGCGGATGTGCTCGCTGGCCGAATGGATCAAATGCCAGCCGCTCGATCACCTGGCCTTGGGCATTGGTGATGGTGTCGATGCTGTTTAATGCATCTGTGTGCAGGTAGTGGGTCTCATCTGGTTGTTTTTGCCCGTTGTCGATCGTTTTACGGTGTAGCGCGACTTGATGGCCTTCGACGATGATCGCGTGTTCGTATAGCTGGCGCTGGTTGCCGTACCAGTCGTCTTCGATCTGGTATGCAAATGCTTGCCCCAGGCTGTAGCGGGTGATTTTGCCGTCCGGTCCGGTGCGTTCTTCTTTGATCTGGCTGCGTTCTGCCGTATAGGTGAAGCTCGCGTCATGGCTTGGGGTGACCAGTCGCTGGATTTTGTTATAACTGGCCCAGGTCAGGGTGCGGTCTGGATCTTTGACCAGGTTGCCGTTGGCATCGTACTGGTAGTTGATCGTGTTGCCGTGTGCGTCAATACGCTGGTTCAGCCGGTTGCCGCTGTCGTAGGTCATGTCGCCCGCGCCGCTTTTGTAGAGCAGGTTGCCATGCACATCATACGCGTAGCGCAGGGTACGCTGGCCCTGCTGGCTCAGGATGTTGGCCTCCAGCAGGCGATCTTGCGCGTCGTAGCGGTAGCTGTGGCTGGTCTGGTTTATTTTGTCTTCGCGGGTGGTGACATTGTCGTTGCCGTCGTAGGTGTAGTGCAGGTCGCGGATTGGTGCCTGGTCGCCCACAGCGGTGATGATTCGGTTCAGGCGTCCGCTGTAGGGATCGTATTCGCGGCGGGTCAGTTGGCCGTTACCGGCCAGTTCGCCCTGGATTCGTCCGGCAGCATCCCGACTGGTTGCGGCCCACAACAGTACGGTTTCATCACTGTTCTGGTGTTCTTCTATCTGGCGTTGCAGGGCAGTTGCTGCTGCTTCATAGTTGTCCAGTTTTTGTGCGTGTACCCGCAGCCAGTCGGTTTCCTGGCGGGCCATGGCGTACATTTCTTCTGCCTTGGCCGTCATGTCGGCTGCTTTTTGAGCGTAGTGGTCTGCTTCCGCTTGTTTACTGGCAGCTTCTGCTGCTTCCTGGTTGGCGATATGACGCAATTCATCAGCTTGTCGCTGGTAGCGGGTGGCCCAATCTGCATAGAAGCGTCCCATATGTAGCCGGCGCGGTGGTCCCCAATGGCAAATCCAACGCTTACCGCTACGTCGCCAGTTACATTGGTTGGACACCATGTCTGCCTTCACGCTGACATTATGGTGATAATAAGCCCAGCGGCGGCAACCACCTTTTCTGCCTTTACTGGCACAATGAGTGCGCTCTGAGAAGCGATATGTCAAATAGCCGTTTGAATTACCAACATAGGTGAAATAGTTATGTCCGAACCGGTTCCAGTAGTGCTGTGATAAAGCACGATAGTGGTCGGCCTGGCGTTGTTGCTGGTCAGCTTCCTGTGCTGTTTGTGCTGCTGCCTGGCGTAGCTCTCCGGCTGCTGCCTGGGCCTCGGCTGATTGTTGTTCATACTCTGTGGCTATCGCCCGGTAGGTTTCGGCCTGGAGCAGGTACTCTTTGTATTTTTCTTCGTGCTCGGCCACCTTGTCCTGCAGTTCGACGATTCGCTGGACGTATTCGTCCAGGGCTTGTTCCAACTGCAGATAATCATAGTCCCAGATATGTTGTTTTGGCAGGTGAATGCTTTGTAGCCGGCCCTGTGCGTCGTATTGGCGGTGTACCGCGACCCCATCCGGTCGGATGTCGGTTACCGGACGGCTGTGTTGGTCGTATTCGATCTGGCTGGTAAAGGTTTTGTCTTCGGCTACGGTCTGGATTTGGGTGCTGACCTGGGTCGGGCGTCCGAGGGCGTCGTAGGTATGTTGCCGGGTGATACCGCCGTTGCTGCTCTGTGCCAACTTACCGATACCGTGTTCGGCGGTGTCGTAGGTCCAGGTCGCGTTTTCATCCGGGCTTTGCCGCGCGATCATCCGCCCCAGATCATCGTATTGGTGCCGACTGGTCTGGCCCTTGGCATCGGTTTGTTCGATCAGTTCGCCATACGCGTTGTAGGTGTAGTGCCAGACACCCATCGCCGGGTCGTCGGTGCGGATTTTGTTACCCCGGGCATCGTACTGATTGTGGATACGGCGTCCGTTCGCATCCGTTGTGGTCAGGTTGCCGATCGGATCGTAGGTGTTACTGATCTGGCTGTTGTTCGGTTCTTCGATCCGGATCGTCTGGCCGAGTACATTTTGTATCTCGCGAGTAGTGTCACCCTTCGGGTTGGTGATTTGTTTGGTATGTCCGATATAGGCATAGCGGGTGATCTGTGGTGTGCCGCTCGCATCCGGTTTGTGGATGCTCCGGGTGCGACCTAAGGCATCGTAGTCTGTCGTCACCCAATAAGCAGCATCGCCTGGAAACTCGCCTTCGTAGTAGGGTAGAGTGGCAGCAACCACCAGGCTGCGGGCGTTGTAGCTAGTGTCTTGCAGGATGGTTTTGTTGCGGTCGCCATAGCTTTGTTGGCGCACATCCCGTCCCAGGGCATCCTGGTATACCGTGACCGGGGTGCTGCCGCTGGTGTGTTCAGTGATTTGGGTCACACTGTGGTCTTGCCAGTCCATCCCGGTGGCATAGCCGCTGCTCCAGTTGTATTGCCAGGTAGTGGTGCCCCCGTCTGGTCGGGTTTCCAGCAGCCTGCGGCACAGGCTGTCGTATTCCCAGCGAGTGGTCAGGCCGTTCGGTCCGGTCTGAGCGCTGATCTGACCACATTGCGGGTCGTAACTCAGGGTTTCGGTATGGCCAAGCGCATTGGTGCGTCGGATCGGATGGCGTCCGCTTGGATCGTATTCGGTCTGGCTGCTCCGGCTGCTGCCATCTGGGGCGCTCAGGCGGGTACTGATTCGGTTGCCCCGGCTGTTGTAGGTAAATTCACTGGTCAGTTGCAGTGGGTCGCCCGGTTGAATCAGTTCGCGGATTAGTGCACCGGTGGTCGGGTCGTAATCGAACGCAGTGGTCCGTTCGATGCGCTGGTCGCCCTGCTCATGGATCGCTCGGATCGCGGTTGGTTTGCCGAGCAGCCAGCGTTCTGCATCATTTTGATAGGTGGTACGGGTCGTTTTGCGGTGGGCGGTTTGTCCGGGTGCCTGGGTAGTTACGACAATCTGGCCGGGGTTGCCGTACGCATCGACCTGTGCCGGATCTGTATCAGTCTGGATGGTGCTGAGCAGGGTGCCATCCAGGTCATACTGGTACTGTACCTGGCGCACGACCAATTGGCGTTTGATCCGTGCATCCTGCTGGCTGGGCAGAATCCAGGTAGTCAGGTCTGCTGCTCCCAGCAGACGCGGGTTTTGCGTATCCAGCAACCAGTCTTCGGTGCGTTCAACCTGGCCGTGTTGTTCGCCGCCTATCTGGTAGTGGGTGATACGCCGCCGCTGGGTGGCTTCGTTGGTGACTTGCTCCTGGCGATAGCTACGTCGATGTTCTGTGTTGTCCCAGGTCATGCCGACATAGTGGTAGGTTTGCCGGTTTTGACCACCAATACCATTGCTGGCGCTGATCGCCCGGACTACTCGCAGGGCCGGGGTCACCGGATACAAGTCGTCGCTCAAGTTGGTATCAGGATCCGGTGTGTGAACCGCCGGATCGGTCAGCCAACCGTACTCGAATGTTGCGGTGTTGCCATAACCACTGCGTACCCCGGTCAGCAGTGCGTGATGATAAGCGGGTATCTGGCGACAGCTGAGTCCGACATGGCTGCGGTAGCACACATCTGGAATGCTGTCGGCGGTAACATCTGCCATCTTCAGTGGATGGTACAGCAGGATGTTTTCGTCACCATTTGGCAGGGTGATCGCATCCGGAACATACTCTATCGCGCCAATGGACTGTAATGCGCTGAAGCCGCCTCGGTTGTAGCCACAGTGGAGTTGGTAGTGGCTGTTCACCAGACACAAGTCGGCCCGCCCATCCTGATCCAGATCCGGCATCATCAGGCTGCCGAAGTGTGTGTTATCGCTGCGATCCTGGTCCGAGCCCCAACTATGGTCAATCTGCGCCCAAGTGGTAGGAGCAGTGAAGGACACACCGGTATTCAGGGCACAGCGATATTCATCTCCCTGCCGATAGCAGATATCAGCCAGCCCATCTGCATTCAGTTCAGTCCAGCGAAAGCTGGCAGCAAAGGTGTCATCCCACCAATGCGCACCCAATTGAGTGTGTTGCGTTTGCCAGGGGGTCGCAGCACTATATTTCGGCAAATGGTTCGCATCCCGACCAATCTGCAGATGGCAGTGCAGGCGACGCGCAGTTGCGCTGTTAACGGTCGCAGGTGTGCCGCCACTGCCACACAAATCGGCTTGTCCGTCGCCATTGATATCGATCAGCCGAACCGTCGGGTTCGCCTGGTCGTCATCCTTCTGCACAAAGACCGTGTCAGCAATCCGCTGGCGCGCCCCGAACTGCCCGGACTGATCATTCAGTGCACAGACCAGGCCACCCTCAGCAAACGCACACAGATCGGGCAACGTATCTGCATTGATATCGACAAACTGAACGGCATCGTCCTCGTCAAAGACTCGGCTCCGATACGAAAAATCGGCAAACCGTTGTCCAGCAACATTCTGACCGCAATACACACCCTGGTCGTCGACAACACACACATCCGGCAACAGATCATTATTCAGATCAATCAACTGCAATGTACTGGCACGGGCATAGCTATGCCAGCGGGCATCGTTCAATGCCGTCGTCCAGCGGGTATATGTCGGCGTATTATCCGCATCCAGACCACAGTGCAATCCGTGATCCAGGTAACACAGGTCGGGTTGACCATCCCGGTTCAGATCACTGATTGCATAGCCGGCAAAATCCCGATTGCCACCAGCGACCAGATCGTGTATCTGATTCGCCTGAGTATTGGTTTCGGTATGCCAACTGAAAGACGTTTCCGGGGTACATTGTCCGGCGGCATCACACAACCGCACGCCTGTTAGGCGGCTGAAGCCAGTCTGACTCAGTGCATAATGCAATTGATACCCGTGGCGAACTTGACCATCAACATAAACGGTCAGGCCAACCAATCGATCCTGCTGCACATATTCCCGCCCGAAACGATACGCGACCATCGTGTCCGGACGCTGGGCATAGCCAAATTCCAGACGATACACACTCCAGCGGATCGCCACCGGACGCACAATGCCGTGCACAGTGTCATAGTCAACTTCAATGGCGTTGCCAAACCGATCCTGTTGCTGATTCAAACGCCAGGCGGCGACAGCGCCCTGCCAACCAATCTCACGCGCCGCAGCCACTTGTCCGTACTCACGGATATAGCCACTTTTATCCCAGACGCGCCAGAACAACGGGCCATTCGCCATCTGTCCATACGAACGAATCCGCGCATAAGTCTCATGCTGAGTGCGGTACTCAGTGCCATCGCCCCCGTCGGTGCCCTGAATCGCGATCAGCCGTTCACCGCCGAGACAAAACTTATCGTTGGCATCAAAACGCACCGCACCCACAACACCATCCAGCTCACGGGTCGCCGGACAACGGCTGATCGCAGATAGACCAGTCAATTGAAAGCCAACACCCAGCAACCCGTTGCCGGCATTCGGCTGATATTCCAAAGATAAGGCAGGGGACAAACCATGTGGACCGGCAGGCAGATCCAGCGGCAGGGTATAGTTGAGTTGACCCTGCATAACCTGTGCCTCGCCTTCCAGCGAGCCCACCAGGGGCAGGTTGGCGGGGGTGGGTTCCGCTGATGCCTGCAACATAGGTGCGTTCAATAGACCCATCAAGCTCAGAGCAAGCGACCTGACTATCGTTTTACATTGCGGAGAAATTTTTGTTTTCAGGCTCATTATCCCCTCCGGTTTATAGTTTAAATTGCACTCAGAATCACATGAAATAAATTCTAATCCCGGAATCAATACAATGCTTAGATATACTATCTACTTATTATAAATCTGAGAGCGATGTGCAACCTTGACTATCAACACAACCACTTCGACATCTTTAATTTCATAGATGATTCGATAACTACCTTGCCCGTACCCGGTAGCGTTCTTGCCCAGATAGTTTTATGCAACCTTCACCTCTGGGGTTCATAGCCAAGGTATCTATCCGCTGTAATATTTTCTTTACATCTTTATTGGGCACACTACGTATATCTTTAGCGAAGGATTTCTTGAACCGAATTTTATAATTTACCATGGGATTTTAAATTTTCCAGCAATTCCTCATAGCTTAATGTAGGTTCTGCCGCTCGTTCTTCAAAAGCACTCAAGTCTTCCTGATCTTCACGAAGTGCGATATAAACTGCTTCATTCACAAATTCGGAAAAGGATTGATTCGTATATGAGATTTTAACACGAAGAGCATTGTAGACATCCGGCTCAAAGTAAACCATTGATTTTTTTTCAGTTGACCCATAAGGAATACCTATTCTATATAATTACATGTGACTTCGTGATTTTTTCAGCTACCAGGAGTTAATCTCTACAGCGATGGTAACTTAAAATATAGTTAACGTCGCCACTCACAGTGATAGCATGATTTTTATCTGGTTTGATTGTATTGCCAATAATATCAATGATGGTTGTATTAGTGTCGACTGTCATGTCAAAATTTTGGTTACTGGACCAGACAGCCATTACATCCCCTTGCTCATTTGTTGCCATCAAGCGGTGTAGACCGTCTTTTCGTTCTTCAAAATGCGTTATGTGCGCATGTTGAAATAATTCAATCAATAACTTAAAGCTGTAATAGGCCTTGCGTTTTCTGATATAGATATGTTTTTCTTGATCCGTTATACGATTATCAACCAGGCCATAACCAGGTGCGACAAGTTGATGCCAGAAACAAGCTGTCACTTTACCACTGGCAAACATCAACAAATAATATCGAACCAGATACCTGGCCTGGTCTTCTTCGTTTACCATACAATGACCAAGAGCCGGGGCAAAGGGTTCGGTACCTGATAGTGGCCAGTTAGTTTCTGTAATCCACAGCTCATGTTTACTTTTTTTACTGGTTGTCATCAGCGAGTGAAATAAGTTGATCTTGCTGATTAAATCAAAACCAAATTGTTTGTTTTCCGGGGCACCACGCCGATCCACATATAGCAAACTGGCGACACCATCATATTGCACCGGCTTCAGGTGGAATAACGCACGTGCAAAGTCAGGTAATTCAAAATCGATAATACTCGCCCCAAGAAGTTTGATATCAGGAAAGTGTGTTTGTTTAATTTGTTGTGCAACAGCAAAAAAGTCGAGATACTCATCGAATGATATAAATGCCCATTTGCGCCGGTTTACGGCATTGGCGATCTGGTAATGTTGTACGACACCGTCTAATGCGTTAAATATTGTGTACAGGCTTTGCCTCGGCAATGCTGGGTTGTTGATGTGTCTGCGGTCTTGTAAAATCGTTACTAACAATTTTTTTGCGCGGAAATGCTGAATAAATTCAATATATTGCGCAATATTTTGTATATCAGCTAAGGGGATACGAATCAGTAAGCGTTCAACACCCAGTTCTTCCACCATAGCCACTAATTGTGCTATCGGCACACTATATTTTTCGTCTAGTGCGCTTTCTATATTAACGCCGAGACCAATGCTATTGATGCTTGCTGTGTTAATGCTACACCGTTTCTTATATAACAAAGGTATACTAAGCAATGGTAACAAAAAACCAGCAATACAGGTTTTTACTGTGCTGATTACGCCTTGTCGGCTGGCGGCGCAATCTACGATCACGAATCACCTCGATCAGAATACGG
>JAHDCB010000056.1 GCA_020630035.1 Gammaproteobacteria bacterium | reverse complement strand
TGGCGACCCTCGGAAAGCAGATCAGAATAACGCTTGCCAGAAACCTGTGGTAGCAGATCACCACATCAGTTTGAATCGCACCCATAGTGCTCCGTTTGAGTACCGTGTGTCATCAGCTCTGCTGTCTTATCCGTTGTTGCTCGTGTGCCTTTTGCACCAGACTGAGAGCATGCTGCCATTGCTCGCAACAAAACTGCGTCAATGGTGCTAAGAGCTGTGCTTGCAGCGGGATAGGCGCATTTTGTCGGGAAAATGTTCCGGTGGTGTGCTGCATGGTTTGCAGTATACGAATATATCGTTCCCGGATAGCGTGTGTCCGTTGAATCAGAATCGGCGGTAGCCCGGAACGCAACAACGGTATATTGGCGAGCAATCGTGCCATGCGGCCGTTACCGTCAAAAAACGGGTGAATGGCGGTAAATGTGGTATGCAGATTGGCGAATACCCGGGGTGCTGTGACTGCCGGGATTATCTCTGTCATGGTGTGGTTAAACACAGCAACCCATTTCTCCATCAGAAAGGGCACATCTTCAGGGGTGGAAAATTCAATAAACTGAACATTGCCCTGTGCATCACGTCCGGTGGTGCCATTTGGCTCTTTCTTCCATGCCCCGTAAGAGCGGTATATATCCCGGACGATATCCGTCTGAACCAGCCGGTGCAAGGCAAAAAGATCATCAAATGTTGCGGTATTTCTGTCTCCTCTGATAAAGGCAAACACCCAGTCCACAGCTTTGCCATGACCGATAACCTCGTTATGATCTTTCAGGGGCTTACCGTCAACGGTCAGGCCTTCGGTTAACACATAAGCGGTTTCGCCCAGGTCTAATGTGTTGCCTTCTAACCCGGTTGAATGATGTGTCCACTCAATATTCAACTGTTGCAGCAGATTATTCTGCAGGTCTGTATCCAGGCCGGCCAGGAAATGTTCCGGGGTAGTCGTGTGTTGTGGCATACCAATAGTCCGGTGCTGTAGACTGGGTACGTTCTCAATCAGCTGATTACTCCCACTCAATAGTGGCAGGCGGCTTGCTGGAGACGTCGTAGACCACCCGTGAGATATCGCTGACTTCGTTCATGATCCGGCGCGATACCCGCTCCAGGAAGGGGTAGGGGAGTTGCGCTGATTCGGCGGTCATAAAATCAATGGTTTTCACCGCGCGCAGCGCGATGACATAATCGTAACAACGTGCATCACCGACCACGCCGACGGATTGTACCGGCAGAAAGACCGCAAACGCCTGGCTGACTTCATGGTATAGATTGGCCTGGCGTAGTTCGGCAATAAAGATGGCATCTGCCTGACGTAACAGGTCGGCGAATTCTGCGGTCACTTCGCCCAGGATGCGGACACCCAGCCCCGGGCCGGGGAATGGGTGTCGCCAGATCATCGCATCCGGTAGACCCAGCTCAGTACCGATGCGGCGGACCTCGTCTTTGAACAGGTCACGCAGCGGTTCTACCAGCGCCAGAGGCATCTGCTCCGGCAGGCCACCGACATTGTGGTGTGACTTGATAACATGTGCCTTGCCTGACGCGGCACCGGCGGACTCGATCACATCAGGATAAATCGTGCCCTGTGCTAGCCAGGTGATATTGTTCAGTTGTTGCGCCTGCTCCGCAAAGATCTCAATAAACAGATTGCCGATGATTTTGCGCTTTTGTTCCGGGTCTGCAATGCCGGTCAGCGCGGCATAAAAACGTTCAGCCGCATTTACCCGGATGACCCGGATGCCTTGTTGTTGCGCGAAGGTGGCCATCACCTCGTCACCTTCATGCAATCGCAGCAGGCCATTATCCACAAAGATGCAGATCAGACGGTCGCCGATGGCCCGGTGCAGCAGAAAGGCTACAACGGATGAATCCACGCCGCCGGACAGGCCCAGCACCACCCTGCCTTGTGATCCGATCTGAGTCTGCAGACGCGTGATGGTGTTCTGTACGATATTGCCAGGTGTCCAGAGTGGTTCGCAGCCGCAGATCTGATGCGCGAAGCGAGCGAGTAGCTGCTCGCCCTGATCAGTCTGGGTGACTTCCGGGTGAAACTGGATGCCGTACCACTGACGCTGTTCATCTGCAATTGCCGCAATGGGTGCATTATCAGAACGTGCTATCGCCTGAAAGCCGGCTGGCAACTGTTCAACCCGGTCACCGTGACTCATCCAGACATTCAGCTTCAGGTCTTCTCCCGTTGGCGTCAGCAGGGCAGACGGCCTGGTTGTCTGCACCTGAGCATGACCGTATTCATGCTTGCTGGCTGCGATGACCTGTCCTCCCAGCTGGGCGGCGAGAGTCTGCATACCGTAACAGATGCCAAGGATGGGGATGCCCAGGGCGAATACGGTATCTGGTGCACGCGGAGCTGCTGTGGCGGTGACAGTTTCCGGCCCGCCAGACAGAATGATACCCTGTGGTTTTCTGGCCAGCGCCTGCTCACAATGATCATAAGGCCAGATTTCACAATACACCCCGAGACCACGTATGCGACGAGCGATCAGTTGCGTATATTGTGAACCAAAGTCAATGATCAGGATGTGTTGCGACTGAATATCGTGCTGTGTCGTGCTGGACATAATATCCTTTTGGCTTGTTGGGTAGTGTTCTGGCCGTTGTTGCTGAAAAAGAGAGTCATGATACATGTTGTATTGTTTTTCTTGGAAGTACACATGAAAATATTGTCATTGAACATACGTAGCGGCGGTGGTGTACGAACAGATGCTATTCTTGCATATCTGAATAAGATTTTTCCTGATATTGTAGTGCTGACTGAGTTTCGTAAAAACGTCTGCGGTGACAGGATTTTGGCATGGCTGAAGCAGTCAGGTTTTAGCTATCAGGTAACGCCTACTGTTGATGGTAAGAAAAATACAGTGATTATTGCAGGTAAGCATATTAAAGCATTATATTTGGATATGTTCCCAAATGATTGGTCTGCTGCAGCAATACGAACTAATGGTATTAACATTATTGGTGTTTATTTTCCTCAGGAGGAAAAAAAGCAGCCTGTGTTTGATTGGTTTTTACATCATGCACGGGATATGCAGAAAACGGTTCTTATTGGTGATTTTAATACCGGACTAAATGATATAGATCGGGAAAATCCACGTAGTGTCAGGTTTCATTGCCAAGATGATTTTTCAATCCTGTCAACAGAAACTTTTATAGATGCTTATAGATACGATAATCCGAAGAAAAGAACATATTCATGGTATTCGGTAAAAAATAATGGATTCAGGATTGATCATGTGCTACTGACGCGTGACTTAGTGAAATTTCTGGGTTCGGTGTTTTATGATCATTCTACTAGATCTACACTGACAGACCATTCTGGCTTGATCGTTGAATTATTGTCTGTCTGATGGGGGTCCTTTTGAGTTTTTGGTATACGTTTTATTCTGGAAATACCCCGCCTGTAGTGGTCTAATTATCTGCTGTATGGTCTCTAGCGCAATTCAAATACCAATTCACGCCCAACTACTTTTGCTGCACGCGCGATAGCTGCCAGCGTTACCTTGTCATTATCAGGATCAAGTAGCCGATCCAGTTGAGAACGACTGGTTTCGAGTTGTTCCGCCATTCGTATTTTGGAAATGCCTTGTTCCTGCATAGCTAATGACAGTTGATAAGCAATAACGCGCTTAACCGCTTGCTCTGTGGCAACCTCATAAGTACCTTGTTGTTTGAGAAAATCTGAGAACAACTGCCCGGCCTTCCCTGTTTCAATATCACTCATATTTTTAGTCCCTTCATACGTTTAACGGCGATATTAAACCTGTTTCAGAGATATACCGCATTCAGCGGTGTGCCTGAGTATAGTCGAGCTGGATGACAGCATGTTCTCCGAGCCAGGTACGCAGTTGTTCCAGCAGGGCATCGCTGACGGTCAGGCGCCAGGCCTGGCCGCAGGTCAGGTGAACTTCGGCCTGGGTATTGCGGTAGTGTAGTTGTAGCTGGCTGGATCCGCCGAGGTGTGGCTTGAGATGATCGGCGAGCGTCTGAGCGTTTGCCTGGCTTTGATCCAGATGCAGCGTGATGCTGCGGGTGTGGCTGGCCCGATAGTCAGCTAGTGGCTGGATCTGATCCGCCCGGATCGCCAGGGTGCCGCGATAGTCGTCATAGATCAGGCTGCCACTGGCGACCAGCACGGCATCTGGTAGCAAGTGTTGCTGATATTGTTCGTATTGTTCGCTGAACAGGGTAATGTCTATCCGTCCAGTGGCGTCTTCCAGCAGGACTGAGGCCATCGGGCCGCGTTGGGTGGTGCGACGGCGCAGGGCGACCACTTGTCCGGCGATGCTGACTTTTTTGTCGTCACGTCGTTTTCTGTAGCGCGCCTCTGGTGCCAGGCTCAGGTCACCGATCTGCTTGCCGATCAGGGTGCTGAGCAGTTCGGCATATGCCTGCATCGGATGCCCGCTGAGATAGTGTCCGAGTGTGTCTTTTTCGCCTTGCAGGCGTTGTTGTTCCGGCCATTCGTCAACCGGATCCGGCAACAGACTGCGGCTGATCGGGGCCTGTTGCGGGGTGGCAAATAAGTCTTGTATCCCTGCCTGCGCATTACTGCTTTGCTGTTCGGCAACCTTCAGCACCAGATCCAGCTGATGGTTCAGGGTGGCGCGGTTTTCGCCGAGAGAGTCCAACGCACCGGCGCGGATCAGGGCCTCCAGTACGCGTCGGTTGATTTTTTTGCTGTCGAGGCGGCAACACAGATCCAGCAGATCGCGGAAGGCGCCCTGTTTGTGGCGTGTCTGCACCAGGTCGGTAATCGCGGCTTCACCCACGCCTTTGATGGCACCCAGCCCGTAGACAATGCCATCCTGGTCGATGGTGGTGAATCGATATTCAGACTGATTGATATCTGGAGGGATGATTCGTAACTTCAGGTTGCGGCAGGCCTCGGCCAGCGTGACCACCTTGTCGGTATTGTCCATATCAGCGGACAGAACCGCAGCCATAAAGGCTGCCGGATAATGTGTCTTCAGCCAGAGTGTCTGGTAAGACAACAGGGCATAGGCCGCAGAGTGTGATTTATTAAAGCCATAGCCGGCAAACTTTTCTACCAGATCAAAGATCTTGATCGCGAGCTGCGGGTCAATACCGTTGTTGATTGCTCCTTGTTCAAACACACTGCGTTGTTTGGCCATTTCGGCGGGCTTTTTTTTGCCCATCGCCCGGCGTAACAAATCAGCCTCTCCCAGGGTGTAACCAGCCATCACTTGGGCGATCTGCATCACTTGTTCCTGATACAGAATGATGCCATAAGTCGCCTCCAGAATCGGCTTCAGGCAGTCATGCTGATAGTTCGGATCCGGGTATGCAATGGGTTCGCGCTGGTGTTTGCGATTGATGAAGTTGTCCACCATACCGGATTGCAGCGGGCCAGGGCGGAACAGGGCAACCAGTGCGATGATGTCGTCAAAGCAATCCGGTTGCAGCTTACCAACCAATTGCTTCATGCCGGGTGATTCAAGCTGGAAGATCGCAGTGGTTTCTGCCTGGCGGATAGCAGCGAAGGCTTGTGGGTCATCCAGTGGTATGGATGCTATTTCAATAGGTGTCCGGTCTTCTTTTGTGCGTTCGGCGTTGATCGTCGCCAGAGTCCAGTCGATGATCGTCAGGGTACGCAAACCCAGAAAGTCAAACTTGACCAGGCCGACCTGCTCGACATCATCCTTATCGAACTGGGTGACCAGATTGCTGCCATCCGGCTCACAATACAGCGGGGTATAGTCGGTCAGCCTGCCGGGCGCGATCACCACACCACCGGCGTGTTTGCCGACATTACGCGCCAGCCCTTCCAGCTCCAGTGCCATGTCAATCAGTTGAGTGACTTCTTCGTCAGCGGTATAGGCTTGTTTCAGATCCTCGCTATCTTCCAATGCCCGCGTCAGGGTGATGCCCAAGTCAGGCGGAATCATCTTGGCGACCCGGTCGGTAAAGCCATACGGATGGCCCATCACCCGACCCACATCGCGCACCACTGCCTTGGCTGCCATAGAGCCGAACGTGATGATCTGAGCGACTGCCTGTCGGCCATAGGTCTGCGCAACATACTCAATCACGCTGTCGCGCTTATCCATGCAGAAATCGATATCGAAGTCGGGCATGGAGATCCGTTCCGGATTCAGAAAGCGCTCAAACAACAACTCCAGCGCCAGTGGATCCAGATCCGTGATATCCAAGGCATACGCGACCAGTGAACCGGCACCGGAGCCGCGTCCTGGTCCGACCGGCACCTGGTGTTGCTTCGCCCAGCGGATAAAGTCAGCGACGATCAGAAAATAGCCGGGGAAGCCCATCTTGATAATGACATCCAGCTCATGTTGCAGCCGGTCATCATAGGGTTGACGTTGCTGACTGAATGTTGCGGCAGTTGGGTCAAACAGGTGTTGCAGACGTTTTTCCAGGCCTTGTGCGGCCTCAGCTCGCAGATAATCGTCAATCGTCGTGCCGGTTGGTATCGGGAAATCCGGCAGATAATTTTCCCCCAGGGTCAGAACCAGATTACATCGTTGTGCGATGATCAGGCTGTTCTGCGAGGCAGTCGGAATATCACTGAACAACGCCTGCATCTCCTGCGGAGTGCGCAGATATTGTTCGGCACTGTAGAGATGCGGGCGCTGCGGATTATTCAAGGTATCGCCCTGCTGAATACAGGTCCGGACTTCGTGTGCCTGGAATGCCTCCGGATGCAGAAAGCAGACTGCATTCGTCGCGACTACCGGTACCTGATATGTGGCAGCCAAGTCAACACAGGCGTGCAGAACATCTTCTTCGTGCTCGCGCCCGGTGCGCACTAACTGCAACACATATCGGTCGCCGAACAGAGCTTGCCAGTGCTGTACTCGGTGGGCAGCTAGGTCGTGCTGACCCCGGATTAACGCCTGGCCGACATCGCCTTCCCGGCCGCCGGAAAGCGCGATCAGCCCGGTGCAGTTTTCTGGTGTCAGCCAGTCTGGCTCGATTTGTGGATACCCGGACTGTTGCCCGGTCTGATAACTGCGCGAGATCAGATGAGTCAGCTGGTGATAGCCGGCATCATCCTGAATCAGGAGCGTCAGCCGGAATGGCTGAGCGGGTTGTTCCGGGTTATGCAGCCACAGATCAGCGCCACCGATTGGTTTCACGCCAGCCGCGAGCGCGGTGCGATAAAACCGTACCAGGGCAAACAGATTTCCCTGATCAGTCAGTGCAACGGCGGGCATCCCGGCGACGGCAACCTGTTGTACCAGTGCCGGGATGCGTACCACACTGTCCTGCAGAGAATATTCTGAGTGAACATGCAGGTGCACAAAATCAGACATATCAGTCGTCTGCTTCGGTCTGTATCGGGATATCGTGCCCCATGCGGGTATTTTTGATCGTCAGATAATCGGCATTATGAGCATTTTGTGGTGTCGCCATTTTTTCGCGAGCCACCTGAATTCCGGCTTGCGCCAGGCCACGTAGTTTATTCGGGTTATTCGTCATCAGTTGCACCTGGCGCACCCCCAGATCAAGCAGCATGGCCGCAGGCAACTGATAAGCACGGGCATCCACCGGCAGGCCGAGAACCTCATTCGCTTCCTCCGTATCCAACCCTTGAGCCTGATACTGGTAGGCACGCATTTTATTACCCAGCCCGATGCCACGTCCCTCATCGCGCATATACAGCAGAATGCCGCCACTGCCTGCGGCAGCGGCGTCTTGCAGCTGGCGCAGAGCCTGCTCCAGTTGCAGGCCACAATCACACTTCAGTGACCGGAACAGATCGCCGGTCAGGCATTCAGAATGAATGCGGGTCAGGATTGGCTGGTCCGGGGCAATCCGGCCCACAATAATTGCGACATGCTCCTTACCGCGATGATCCATATACACATTAAAATTCAGCGTGCCATAGGCAGAAGGAACCGGAACATCCTTCTGGATCGACATCCAGGGTGTCCGGGCAGCAGCCTCTGCCTGCAGAGACTGCCAGCGGCGCAAACGGGTTCTGACTGCCATCAGCAGCTCGCCCAGGCGATTCTCACCCTGATGAGCAGCATCGATGCCCCAGAAGGTATCCGTCTCGTGACGGTAGTACAGCGGCGAGTTGATAGTCTCCAGCAAGAGCGTATTCAGATCATCCTGATACTTAAATTTTGTGTACAGCGCTTCGTACAGTGTATCTGTTCTGCACTGTGCCCAGTCAGACCGGCGGGCAGCAGTAGAAGCCTGAGCCAGATCATGCGCAGCCTGGGGTGTTAGCGCCTGACGGATAGCTTCCTGATCTGCTGTGCGTACAAACTGCTGAGCCTGATAATAATGTTCCACACTGTGCCAGTATTGCTGTCTGATCCGCAGACTTCTGGGATACAGATTACTCAGGGCAAAATAAACACCTGGCTGATCATCAAAAATAATCGGAGAAAGAGTCATTGAGAGCGTTTTTGCCGGACATGGCGGAAGACACCGACTATGGCGAGAACCAGCAGTGCGAGTGGCGCAAACCAGAGCAAGGCCGTGGCTGGATTGAAGGGAGGATCATACAAAACAAAATTGCCATAACGTGTGGCCATAAAATCGGCCACCTGTTGACGGGTGTAGCCTTGGCGTACCAGCTCATATGTTCTGCGGCGCATATCCTGAGCCAGCTCGGCGTTCGAATCCGCAATGCTCTGATTTTGGCACACCAGACAACGAAGTTCCTGGATCAGACTGAAATACCGCTGTTCCAGCACCTGATCATCGAAACGATACAGCTCTGCTGCATGCGTCTGCGTCAGGCTCAGGCCACTGCTGAGCAGCACCAGAAAACGCAGCCAGAACACAATAGACATCATGATGAGAAATTATTTTGGGCTGAAAAAGGGAGCAAACTGTTGTTGCCAGATAGCAAGATTTAGCGCGCCTTTGTGTTTGGCGCGGATGATACCGTTGGCATCAATCAGGAAGGTTTCCGGTGCACCATATACCCCCCATTCAATGGCGGCCTGGCTGTGAGGATCGAACGCGACCTGAAGAAACGGATTACCTAATTGTTGCAGCATCTGCAAGGCATCAGTACGGTTGTCGCGCCAGTTCAGTCCGATGATCGGAACAGCGCGCTCAGCCAGGTCAATCAGAAAATCGTGTTCGCGCCAGCATTCCGGGCACCAGGAACCCCAGACATTGAGCAGCCAGGTCTGTCCGAGATAATCAGCCGGGCGTACCAATTGTGTTGTGTCCTGCAGGCTGTGCAGAGTGAAGGGGGGTGCTGGTTTGCCGACCTGCGGGCTGGGAATATCACGAGGGTCATACACACCAGTATTCATCTGATGCAATATCAGCCAGAATAGCCCGGAGAGGGCCAGAAAGATCGCGAGTGGCAGTGCTGTTTTTTTCAGCATAGTCGGAGCGGGAACAACACAGAGAATATGGCCAGTGAGTGGCAGTATGGTGGTTTAAACAGGAGACAGGTTAATTGCACAGATGGGCCTGAGTCAGAACATCGAACTGGCACAGTGCCAGCAGAGTGTGTACCTGACCGGACGATGGTATAACTTTCCGGTTATTTTTGCCAGCCGCGAACAGCGAAAGGGTGTGATTCAAATTGATGTGGCGTAATAGGGGATGTTCTCAACCAGCTTCAAGGCTTGATTTTGGCCCTTTTCTGCGCTGACTGTGTTGCAATTCGTCGCAATAGAACGACTATGACTCCTCATTACGCCTTGTCAGCACAAAAAATGACTCAAAATCAT
>JAHDCB010000055.1 GCA_020630035.1 Gammaproteobacteria bacterium | reverse complement strand
GGCCATGGACGGCCGCAGCCGAGCCCCCAGGACGGGTATTCTGGCGACCCTCGGAGAGCAGATCAGAATAACGCTTGCCAGAAACCTGTGGTAGCAAATCACCACATCAGTTTGAATCGCACCCCCTGCGCACCCAACTAATGGTGCTGTTGTAATACCACAGAACCTTCTTGTGCGATCACTGCCCGGAATGCGGGACTCAGTTGCGCCCAATCCGCGATATCGACCACAAACGGCAGATCAGACTCAGCACAGGCCTCCTGCAGATCAGACCGCCAGCATGCCTGCTCCGGTGCTGACATCACCACCAGGTCCAGGTCAGACCAGGGCTTGATGTTCCGCCGGTGCACCCGCGAACCAAACGCACGCACTTCGCAACCCGGCACATAAGTTGCCAATAGCTTCCGCACCTGCTGATATTCATCTTGGGTCAGTTCAATCATTTTTCTGCTGCAATTGATGCAGTAAGCCCCGAGCATCTTCCAGAAAGGCGGGTATAACCTGAAATACCTCGGTAGCCGTCTGCAACGCGTAGGTATGCGTTGTCTGGTTACGTGCCGCGTGATAGCCAAACCAGGCAGTCACATCATCAATCAATTGTTGTTCCGCCGCCAGCCGGAACAAGGTCCGCCGGGTCACACCATCCACATACACTGACCCTAAATTATATTCCAGCCAGCGCTTCATCATCTTCCAGGCCTGCTCATAGGCACATTCAAAGCACTGAATCACACCAGCCTGTACCGTCTGGCACTGTGCCGCTGTGAATTGTGCCATCAGAGGACTGTGTGCAAACGTTAAGGCCTCGTCCAGAGCGGCGATCGCCGCTCGTAATGCACTCAGGTCCAATGGCATATCGTCTTACTCAGTCAACGATAAGCCGCTAACTTCTGATTGACTACATCTTTACAAAAAGCACCCGGATCAAAGTCATCATCCACATCCAGCCATTCCCGCATCTCTTGATATTGTTGATGTTTCGGGTCAGACAATATTTGCAGCAGCTCACTATATCCCCAGGTACCGCCACAATCTTCTGGTGGACACGCTCGCCTCCCGGTAACACAGAATGGTAGTGGTTCTCGTGTTACTTGCGGCAACACGTCTTCCAGAATAATGTCATGTATCCAGCCATCACCAAAATCATACTCATAGACAATGCGCTGTTTCGGTTCCCGCAACGCGACCGCTAATGTCACATCTCCCTCGTCCGAGACATCCGGACCCAGTTCCTGCTCCGGATCGCTGTAATATTCACCATGCACAACAAAATGATGCAGATGGCAGTCATACCACCCCATCGCTGTCTGAATCACGTGATGTAGCTGCCCTAAGGTCATATCTGGCGAGACCCAGAGTCTGCGCCAGATCGGCGGCTGAGCACCCTGCAGGTTAATTTTAATCTGATATTTCTTGGTTTTTTTACCCATAATGTCATCCTTATACTGTCAAGGTAACGTGGAGAAAGGGGTGTGATTCAAATTGATGTGGCGTAATAGCTGGGGCACATAAAATTCGTTTCGGCGTTACCCGTCAGGGGCTTCTCCGAGGGTCGCCAGAAACCTGTGGTAGCAAATCACCACATCAGTTTGAATCGCACCCTAGAGAAAGTATTTTCAGAAAAGTTCTTCGGCCAAGCCATGCTGTTTCACCGTACAATCTAGTGCCTGCAGGGTAACCAGCAAGGCTTCCAACTGATCCAACGGCCACGAATTCGGCCCATCGGATAAGGCACGATCCGGATCCGGATGCGTTTCCATAAATAAACCAGCGATACCGCTGGCAACAGCAGCCCGGGCCAACACGGGTACCAGTTCGCGCCGCCCGCCGGAACGATCTCCCAGGCCTCCAGGCTGCTGCACTGAGTGGGTCGCATCAAACACCACCGGGCATCCAGTCTGACGCATGATCGCCAGGCTACCCATATCCACAATCAGGTTGTTGTAGCCAAAGCTGACGCCGCGTTCACACACCATAATCTGATGATTACCAGTTGCCAGCGCCTTATTCGCAACCTGCTGCATGTCGGCTGGTGCCAGAAACTGACCCTTTTTGATATTCACCGGCTTGCCAGTACGCGCAACCCGCTGAATAAAATTGGTCTGGCGACACAAGAAGGCCGGGGTCTGTAATACATCCACCACGTCTGCGACGGCATCCAATGGGGTATCTTCATGCACGTCAGTCAATACCGGCACACCGATCTGTTCACGCACTGTCTGCAAGATACGCAATCCCTCTTCCAGTCCCGGGCCACGATAACTCTGATGTGATGAACGATTCGCCTTATCAAAGGATGATTTGTAGATGAACGGAATACCCAGTCGTTCGGTGATTTGCCGCAATTGCTCTGCGGTCTGTAATGCAGCCTGCTCGCCTTCAATCACGCAAGGCCCGGCAATCAAGAAGAAGGGCTGATCCAACCCGATGGCATGACCACATAAGTTCATGTGGCATCCCGGTGCTGTTGCGCTGCACGGATAAAGCCGTTGAATAACGGCTGACCGGTATGAGGCGTCGAGGTAAATTCGGGATGAAACTGACTGGCAACAAACCAGGGATGCGTCGGAATCTCGACCATTTCAACCAGATCGCCCGTCTCGGAAGTCCCGACTACCTGTAAACCGGCTTCTTCCAATACCGCCCGGTACTGGTTGTTGTATTCGTAACGATGCCGGTGACGTTCAGTAATCTGCTCCCGGGCATAGGCCCGATGTGCGCGGCTCCCGGCAATCAAGGTACATTGCTGCTCACCCAGACGCATACTGCCACCCTTATCCACCTGCGCATCGCGTTGTTGTACTGTGCCATCGGCCTCAGTCCATTCCGTCACCAGCGCAATCACCGGGTGCGAGGTATCGGGTGCAAATTCGGTGCTGTGTGCTGCCTGATAGCCGAGCACATGGCGCGCATATTCAATCACTGCAACCTGCATCCCTAAACAGATCCCGAGATACGGCACCTGATGCTCACGCGCATACCGTACCGCCTGGATTTTGCCTTCAACACCGCGCTCACCAAAGCCACCGGGTACCAGAATCGCATCCATGTCTGCCAGTTGTGCGGTATCCTGCTCCAGTTGTTCTGAATCCACATAGTCAATGCGGATTTTTTGCTGCACCTGTATGCCCGCATGTACCAGTGCCTCATTCACTGATTTGTACGCGTCGGTCAGCTCGATATACTTGCCTACCATTGCGATACGTAGCTCCCCTTGCAGGTGATCCAGCCGCTGCACCACTCGTTGCCAGGGAGCAAGATCTACAGGCGCAGCAGTCAGGCGCAATTGTTGCAGCACAATCTCATCCAGCCCCTGAGCATGCAGTAATAACGGGATACGATAGATCGTATCCGCATCCACAGCTGAAATGACGGCCTGTTCCTGCACATTGGTAAATAAGGCAATCTTTCGTCGCTCTGCATCCGGCAAGGCACGGTCGGTACGACATACCAGCACATCCGGCTGAATCCCGATCGAACGCAATTCCTTCACCGAATGCTGAGTCGGCTTGGTCTTGATTTCTCCTGAGGTCGCAATGTAGGGCACCAACGTCAAATGGACGAAGACCGCTCGTTCGCGTCCCAGTACCACACCCATCTGGCGGATCGCTTCCAGAAACGGCAATGATTCTATATCACCGACTGTCCCACCGATTTCGATAATCGCCACCTGTGCTTGAGCCGCACCCTGGTTGATATTGTGTTTAATCTGGTCGGTAATGTGTGGAATGATCTGGACAGTACCACCAAGATAGTCCCCCCGGCGTTCTTTACGAATTACCTGTTCGTAGATCTGCCCGGCGGTAAAGTTATTCTGCTGCCCCATTTTGGCAGAGGTATAACGTTCATAATGCCCGAGATCCAGGTCTGTCTCTGCCCCGTCCGCAGTCACAAACACTTCACCATGCTGAAATGGACTCATAGTGCCCGGATCAACGTTGATATACGGGTCCAGTTTGATCAGTGTGACCGTCAGACCACGTGCCTCCAGCAGAGCGCCGAGTGAAGCGGCAGCGATGCCCTTACCGAGTGAAGAAACCACACCACCAGTGATAAAGATATAATGTGTCATAAGTCTGAATTTTACCGGATACGCCACCCTTTGTCTGATCTGTGCCAGCAAATCTATCACCTTTGAACCACCCCACCGCCCCCGGTTGGCGCGATATGCTCCGCGCCTGTACCGACCAGCGCGTGTTACGCATCGGCCTGCTCGGCTTTTCATCCGGTCTGCCACTATTGCTGGTGTTCGGCACCCTGTCTTTCTGGCTACGCGAAGTAGGTATTGATCGCTCTACTATCGGTCTGATCAGTTGGGTCGCGCTGACCTATGCCCTCAAGGTATGCTGGGCACCATTGGTGGATCAACTGCGTCTACCCGGCCTGACCCACTGGCTCGGACGCCGCCGCAGTTGGTTATTCCTGTCCCAGGGTGCCATTCTGCTGGGCCTGCTCGGCATGGGCCTGACCGACCCGGCACAACATCTATGGACTCTGGTCGGGCTGGCACTCTGGGTGGCCTTTTTTTCCGCAACACAAGACCTGGTTATTGATGCCTACCGGATCGAGGTCGCAGACCCACAACTGCAAGGCATTCTGGCAGGGGTCTATACGACTGGCTACCGGCTGGCAATGTTGCTCGCCTCTGGTGGTGCCTTAGGTATCGCAGCCTGGGCCGATCCTGACGAGTCGACCTACCACCACCTACCCTGGATGATCACCTACGCCAGCATGGCGACTGCGATGCTGATCGGGCTGCTGACGACCTGGTGGGCACCCGAACCCGGAATCACCCGACCAGATTCAGTAGCCAACTCAACCCAGTCCCTGCTGCACCGTTTATATGGTTGGCTGCTCACAGCAGTCTGGCAACCATTTGCCGAGTTCATCCGCCGCTATGGTAGGCTGGCACTACTGGTACTGGCTCTGATTGCCTGCTATCGGGTTTCCGATATTGTGCTCGGTGTAATCGCGAATGTGTTTTATCACGACATGGGCTTCAGTAAGGCCGAAATTGCCTGGGTAGTCAAGGGATTTGGTGTCTGGATGACAATTCTGGGTGGCCTGCTGGGCGGCATCGCCGTGTATCGGCTCGGCGTGATGCCGATGTTGCTGCTGGGTGCCATCCTGGCCGCCGCAACCAATCTGTTGTTCCTGCTGCTGACCCACATCGGCCCGGATGTGGGATGGCTGATCGCTGTGGTTGGCATGGATAACCTGAGTGCAGGTCTGGCCTCCGCAGCCTTTATTGCGTATTTATCTGCCCTGACTAACATCGCTTATTCCGCAACTCAGTATGCACTCTTCAGCTCACTGATGTTATTACTGCCGAAATTTTTCGGTGGCTTTTCCGGGATGATTGTCGATCAGTTCGGCTATACCGAATTTTTCATCCTCACTGCCGGTCTGGGCCTACCGGTGATCGCACTGGTATTGCTGGCCTGGCGCTATACCCGGGTCACGCTGCCGCCCCGTCACTGAAAGAGCCGCCCGGAATCACTGGCGTATCAGGCTGTACGGCACCGTTCTGACCGCGCTGGCGCAGCGCATGATCCGTCAGCACAATCGCCAGCATCGCCTCAACAATTGGCACCGCCCGGATGCCGACACATGGATCATGCCGCCCGGTCGTGCTGATCTCAGTCGCCTGGCCCACCTCATCAATAGTCTTGCCCGACAAACGAATGCTGGACGTCGGCTTGAATGCTACCCGCGCCACAATCGGCTGCCCACTGGATATCCCCCCCAGCACGCCACCAGCATGATTCGACATGAAGCCCTGTGGCGTCATCTCATCCCGATGTTCCGTGCCCGTCTGCGCAACCGCAGCAAAACCAGCACCAATCTCCACCCCTTTACTCGCATTGATGCTCATCAGGGCATGTGCAATATCCGCGTCCAACCGATCAAACACCGGTTCACCCCAACCAGGCGGCACACCCTCAGCAACCACCGTCACCTCCGCACCGAGCGAATCACCTGATTTGCGCAACGCATCCATCGCCGCTTCCAGCTCTGGCACTTGCGCTGCATCCGGCCAGAAAAACGGATTCTGCTCAACTGCTGACCAGTCCACCTGCCGGGCCCGGATACTACCTAGCGCGGATAAATACCCACGTACCCGCACGCCATACGCGGTATGCAGATACTTTCTGGCCACCGCACCTGCCGCCACCCGCATCGCCGTTTCACGTGCCGACGAACGCCCCCCGCCGCGATAATCACGCAACCCATACTTTTGCAGATACGTATAATCCGCGTGACCCGGACGGAACTTCTGTGCAATACCGCTATAATCCTTCGAGCGCTGATCCATATTCCGAATCAGCAAACCAATCGGGGTTCCCGTGGTCTGGCCAGCAAATACCCCAGATAAAATCTCAACCTGATCGGTCTCGCGTCGCTGTGTCGTATGCCGCGTCTTGCCCGGGCGACGACGTTCCAGATCTGGTTGAATATCAGCCTCAGACAATGGCAAGCCAGGCGGACAACCATCAATCACACAGCCAATCGCCGGGCCGTGACTTTCCCCAAATGAAGTGACCTGAAATAAAGTCCCGAAGGTATTACCTGACATATGTTGTGTTCACCACTGAATAAAATTGCTCTGACCTTGTTGACCTACCTGGTCACGGCACAAGCCGCATTAAGCAACGACACCCTACCTATATTTCACATCGATACAACCGACAAAACCCGGCTGCAGATTGGCCAGGCCCTGGGTGATGCCGTCAAACAACAATTTCCCAATATCGAAGTACGCTACGATGCCTATCTACACACCCTGCTGAACCAGACACAATTTAACCAGCTACTGCAACAGCGGATTAAACCGCTCAGGCAACAGGTCGCACAACACTACCAGGATGAAATCACCGGCATCACATCACGCTGGCAATTGTTCGGGCATGACCAATTAGGGGATAACCGCTTATCGCTGAATGAATACTGGGCCTTCTTATTACTACCTGACTTAGGCCGACCCGAGATCCAGGGATCAGCCTTCGGCGTCTGGCAGCGTGCTTCTGCAACCAACAGCCCGATAGTCGGACGCAACCTGGACTGGCCAGCCGATGCCAACCTGAAAGGATTACAGGCAATCACCCTGTATACCAGCCCGGATAGTAGCATCGCCAATATCGGCTTTGCCGGCTATATCGGCACCCTGTCCGGCTTTAACCAATCTGGATTATTCCTGGCACAGATCGCCTCACCCTTATCCCAACCCAAATCAACATCACCCGGCCAAATTCATTCCGTCACGTTTGCGCTACGTCAGGCACTGGAAACCGCGCACACCAACCGCCAGGCCAGGCAACAACTCGAACAAACTTATTACCCAACCGGCCACAATATCCTCATGGCAGACCGTACCGATATTCAGGTATTGGAAAAGCCGCAGAATACACTTGGCAGAATCAGAAACGATAACAGCCAGTATCGTGCCGACAAATCCTGGAACAAAATCAACCAGATTGCCGTCGTAAACTGTTATGCCCTGCTCAGCTCACCCAACAACTGCACCCACTCGAACGACAACCTTCGCTGGCAACGCCTGCGCCAACTGGCGAACTTTGATCGCGCACACCCGGCAGAGGTCAGCAATATCATCAGCATCATGCTGAATACCACCAACCACTACCAGGCCATCTTTAATCAGCACACCCTGTATTCAATGGTGTTTACACCAGAAGATGGCACACTGCATCTGTACCACACCCCATCATCCGGGCAAAACTCAGCACGCCCGGTGATGCAGGCATTCCGTAACCTGCTGCCTGCTGGCAAGCCCAGTGGTAGCTGGCAGCCACTACTCATCATGCTAACCGCACTCGGTGCCTTCGTCTTGATTGCTACCGTGTATTATTTTGAATTTCATCGCAAACGCCGATGATGCCAGCGGATATGCTCCCCGATAAAGGTCGCCACAAAATGGAAGCTATGATCATAGCCTGACTGTAACCGAATGTCTGCCGGGAAACCGGCGGAGTGACACGCTGACACCAGGTCTTCTGTCAATAACTCTTGCGGATAAAACTCATCTGCCGTGCCCTGATCCACCAACATAGGCAGCGCTGGTGCCCCCTGCTGTATCAAACAGCAGGCATCATACTGCTGCCAGTCGGCCTGATCCTCTCCCAGATAGGCCTGAAAGATCTGACGCCCCCAGGTACTACACATCGGGTGACAAATCGGCGCAAAGGCCGAGACCGAACGAAATCTTCCCGGGTTGCTCAGCGCCACCACCAAGGCACCATGCCCACCCATCGAATGCCCGGCAATCGATTGCCGATCGCTCAGTGGCAAAGACAAACTCGCCACCGTCGCCGGCAGCTCCTGAGTAATATAGTCATACATGCGGAAATGACGCGACCAAGGCACCTGCGTCGCATTCACATAAAACCCCGCACCCTGACCCAGATAATACGCCGCATCATCCGGCACCTGCATCCCACGCGGACTGGTATCCGGAATCACCAGTGCCACGCCCAACTCAGCAGCATACCGCTGCGCACCCGCCTTCACCCGGAAATTTTCATCGGTACAGGTCAGACCAGACAGCCACCACAATACCGGCACTTCACCCTGCGCCGCCTGCGGTGGCAGATACACTGAAAACGACATGCTACAGCCGCACATATCAGAATCATGCTGATACAACTGCAGAAAGCCACCAAACTCCTTAATTTGCCCAACCAGCTTAACCATCAGCGCATCCCCCTACAACAACACGACCGAGCGAATACTCTGACCAGCATGCATCAGATCAAATGCATGATTGATCTCCTCCAGTGGCATCGTATGCGTCACCATCCTATCCAACTCAATATCACCCGCCAGATACTGATCGACATAACCAGGCAATTGCGACCGACCCTTCACACCCCCAAAGGCTGAACCCTTCCAGGTACGTCCCGTCACCAACTGGAACGGGCGTGTCTGAATCTCCTGCCCGGCACCTGCCACACCGATAATCACCGACACCCCCCAACCCAGGTGCGTACATTCCAGTGCGGCGCGCATCACCTCAACATTACCGATACACTCAAACGAATAATCCACCCCACCATCCGTCAGTTCAATAATCGCTTCCTGCACCGGCACAGCAACATCCTGCGGATTCAGACAATCGGTCGCACCCAAGTCACGCGCCAGCGCAAACTTCTCCGGATTGACATCCACTGCAATAATGCGCCCGGCCTGCGCCATCACCGCACCCTGAATCACACTCAGCCCGATGCCACCCAGACCAAACACAGCAACCGTCGCACCTGGCTCAACCTGAGCCGTATTGCATACCGCACCAATGCCCGTCGTAATACCACAGCCCAACAAACACACCTTATCCAGCGGCGCAGCCCGATTCACCTTAGCCAGTGCAATTTCCGGCACAATCGTATACTCCGCGAAGGTCGACGTACCCATATAGTGGAACAATGGCTTCCCGCCACAAGACAATCGCCGCGAGCCATCTGGCATATAGCCCGTCCAGACTGTCTGCGCAATCGACTGGCATAGATTGGTCTTATCCGAATGGCAATACATACAGTCACCACACTCTGGGATATACAGCGGAATCACATGATCATCCGGTTGCACCAGCGTCACATCCGGGCCACACTCCACCACCACACCAGCACCTTCATGACCCAACACACATGGAAAGGCCCCCTCAGGATCAGCCCCAGACAGAGTAAATGCATCCGTATGGCACACACCGCTCGCCGCCAGCTTAATCAACACCTCACCAGAGCGTGGCGCCGCCAGCTCAACCTGTTCGATCTGTAAGGGTTTATTCGGTTCCCAGGCAACCGCTGCACGCATCTTCATTATCTCGACTCC
>JAHDCB010000054.1 GCA_020630035.1 Gammaproteobacteria bacterium | reverse complement strand
CGTAAACCAGCTCTCACCCCCTCAAGTGGTACGAAAATACTTGACCACTACACCCGCAGCTTGCTGCGGGGACGACACAATGGAGGTTTCCAAAGGGGGAGAGGCGTCGCTCTCGCCCCTTTGGTCGTGGACGAGTTTTACAACCTGCCCACGATTCAAATTTGATTCTATCCACAGACCAGCCACTATGCACCGACACGTCCCTAATCTACTGACCGTAACCCGCATCGCACTCCTGCCGATTCTGGTGCTGGTCAATTATCTGCCAGTCAGCTGGGCACCTGTGGCAGCCACTGGCGTATTTCTACTAGCCGCCCTGACTGACTGGCTGGACGGCTATCTGGCGCGACGCTGGCACCTGACCTCTGCGTTCGGAGCCTTTCTGGACCCGGTCGCTGACAAACTCATTGTCGCCACCGCATTGATTCTGGTATTACAACACCACCCGACCGTCTGGATGGCGTTGCCAGTCATCGTGATTGTTGGTCGCGAAATCACCATCTCTGCCCTGCGCGAATGGATGGCTGGTTTCGGCGCAGGCACACAAGTTGCTGTCTCACAAATCGGCAAAATCAAGACCACGGCACAAATGGCCGCCATCACTTGTTTGTTGTATCAACACGATTTCGCCGGGTTACCTACCTATATAACCGGCACCATCCTGCTGTATCTGGCGATGCTGCTGACCTTCTGGTCGATGCTGATCTACTTGCGGGCCGCCTGGCCTGAGCTACGCAAACAACGCAGCTCATAAGAACCTGGCTACTATCTGCTTACGCAGCAGCACGCCGCGCCGTATGGTAAGACAAGCCCGTACCTGCCGGAATCAACCGGCCGACAATCACGTTCTCTTTCAGGCCATTCAGCGGGTCGCACAAGTCGCGTACTGCTGACTCGGTCAGTACCCGCGTAGTCTCCTGGAAGGAGGCCGCTGAAATAAAGGACTCAGTCGCTAAGGACGCCTTAGTGATACCCAGCAACAATTGCTCATAGGTTGCCAGGCGTTTACCACTGTCACTGAGTGCCGCATTCGCTTCCGCAACCCGCGCCCGCGCCAATTGTTCACCACGTAATAATGGCGTATCACCTGGATCCACGACCTGCACCTTACGCAACATCTGGCGAATAATCACTTCGATATGCTTGTCATTGATGCCAACACCCTGCAAGCGATACACATCCTGAATCTCCTTCACCAGATACTCAGCCAACGCGGTCACACCTCGCAGGCGCAGAATATCGTGTGAACTCAATTCACCATCGGCAATCACTTCACCCTTCTCGACCTGTTCACCCTCAAACACGTTCAGGTGACGCCACTTCGGAATCAGCAGCTCATTCTGCTCACCCTGTGCATCCGTGATAATCAGACGTTGTTTACCCTTGGTATCCTTACCAAAGCTGACCGTTCCGGTTGCTTCCGCCAGAATCGCCGGTTCTTTCGGCTTACGTGCCTCGAACAAGTCTGCCACACGCGGCAGACCACCGGTAATATCACGTGTCTTCGACGATGCCTGTGGAATACGCGCCAGAACGTCGCCCACCTGTACCTGGGTACCATCAGCAACATTCACCACAGCGCCACCAGGTAACAAATAATTTGCCGGCAGGTTAGTCCCGGCAATATTGACATCATTACCGTCTGCATCAACCAGCTTGATCGTCGGGCGCAAATCCTTACCCGCTGAGGGCCGCTGCTTCGCATCCATGACAACGATAGAGGTCAGCCCGGTGACTTCATCTGTCTGCCGCTGTACTGTGGTACCTTCTGCAAAATCAATAAAACGCAGAATACCCGCCATCTCAGTGATAATCGGGTGGGTATGTGGGTCCCAGTTGGCGATGACCTGGCCACCCTCGACCTGGTCATCTTCATGTACCTGCAGCTCAGCCCCGTACGGTAACTTATACCGCTCACGCTCACGTCCGACATCATCCAGGATAATAACTTCGCCTGAACGGGATACCGCCACCAGTTTATTCTGGGTATTTTCCACTGTTTTGATGTTATGCAGTCGAATCTTACCGGCATTTTTCGGTTCAATACTGTTCACCGCAACCGCCCGCGAAGCGGCACCACCAATGTGGAAGGTACGCATCGTCAGCTGAGTGCCCGGCTCGCCGATAGATTGTGCGGCAATCACACCGACTGCTTCACCGATATTGATCTTACTGCCGCGCGCCAAGTCGCGCCCATAGCATTGGCCGCAGATACCCTGGCGTGATTCACACGTAATCGCAGAACGCACCCAGACCTGATCCACCCCGGCCTGTTCTAACACATCCATCCAATGCTCATCCAGCAGCGTATTCTGCGGACAAATCACCGTTTCCGGCTCGCCCGGGTGTACCACTGCTTTTGAAGTCACCCGACCCAGGATGCGTTCACGCAATGGCTCAACCACATCTCCGCCTTCGATGATTGGCATCATCATCAGGCCCTGATCGGTACCACAATCTTCCAGAGTCACTACCACGTCCTGTGCCACATCCACCAGACGGCGGGTCAGATAACCGGAGTTCGCGGTCTTCAGTGCCGTATCTGCCAGACCCTTCCGGGCACCATGCGTCGAGATAAAGTATTGCAGAACGTTCAGGCCTTCCCGGAAGTTTGCCGTAATCGGTGTCTCAATGATCGAACCATCCGGTTTCGCCATCAGGCCACGCATCCCGGCCAACTGACGAATCTGCGCCGCAGAGCCCCGTGCACCTGAGTCGGCCATCATATAGATCGAATTGAATGAGTCCTGTGTCTCAGACTCACCTGCCCGGTTAGTGACTGTCTCGGTACCGAGCGTCTCCATCATCGCCCGCGCAATCTGATCATTCGTATGCGACCAGATGTCCACGACCTTGTTATAACGTTCCCCGTTCGTCACCAGACCAGAGGCATACTGCTCCTGAATCTCCTGCACCTCGACCTCTGCCTGCGCCAGGATATCGGCCTTATTCGCCGGAATCACCATGTCATCCAGACCAATAGATGCACCAGCCTTTGCCGCCTGGGCAAAGCCAAGATACATCAGTTGGTCAGCAAAAATCACGGTCGGCTTCAGGCCTAACTGACGATAACTGACATTCACCAGGTTAGAAATGACCTTCTTTTTCATCGGCTGATTGATCAGTGCATACGACAGACCAACAGGCACAATCCGCCATAAAATCGCCCGACCGACTGTCGTCTGCTGAATACTGGTCTGTTGTTCCGCAACACCCTCAGCATTCAGGCTGGTTTCGGTAATCCGCACCCGCACCCGGGCGTGCAATTCAACCTGTTTCGCATCATATGCACGCTGCACTTCGTCGGTATTGGCAAACACCATACCTTCACCCAAGGCATTGATACGCTCACGCGTCATGTAATACAGCCCAAGTACCACGTCCTGCGAAGGCACAATCACCGGTTCACCATTCGCCGGCGACAGCACATTATTCGAAGCCATCATCAGGGCGCGCGCTTCCAGTTGCGCTTCCAGCGACAAGGGCACATGCACCGCCATCTGGTCACCATCAAAGTCCGCATTGAATGCGGTACAGACCAATGGGTGCAACTGAATCGCCTTGCCTTCGATCAGAACAGGCTCAAACGCCTGAATCCCTAACCGGTGCAGAGTCGGTGCCCGGTTCAGCAATACCGGATGCTCGTAAATGACCTCCTCCAGGATATCCCAGACATCACTCGCACCCCGCTCGACCATCCGCTTCGCGGCCTTGATCGTCGTCGCCATGCCACGAGATTGCAACTTGGCATAGATATAGGGCTTAAACAACTCCAGTGCCATCTTTTTCGGCAACCCGCACTGGTGCAGCTTCAGAGTCGGCCCGACCACAATCACCGAACGACCGGAATAGTCTACCCGCTTACCCAGCAGGTTCTGCCGGAAACGACCCTGCTTACCCTTGATCATGTCCGCCAGTGACTTCAGCGGACGCTTATTAGTACCGGTGATTACCCGGCCACGCCGACCATTATCCAGCAGCGCATCCACTGATTCCTGCAACATCCGCTTTTCATTACGCACGATGATGTCAGGTGCGGTCAGCTCCAGCAACCGGCTCAGCCGATTGTTGCGGTTAATCACCCGCCGATACAAGTCGTTCAGATCCGAGGTTGCAAAGCGTCCACCTTCCAACGGTACCAGCGGACGCAGCTCAGGTGGCAACACCGGCAATACCGTCAGAATCATCCATTCCGGCTTATTACCCGACTGTTGCAAGGCTTCCAGTAATTTCAGCCGCTTCGCAATCTTTTTGATCTTCGCTTCAGAATTGGTGATCTCCAACTCTTCGCGCAGCCGGGCAGCTTCTTTTTCTGCATCAATCGTGCGCAACAACTCATGCACTGCCTCAGCACCCATCCGGGCATCAAAGTCATCACCGTGCGCCTCAACTGCCTCCAGATACTGCTCATCAGTCAGCAACTGCAACCGTTCCAGCGTCGTTGTCCCCGGATCAATGACAATATAAGACTCAAAATACAACACCCGCTCTATTTCGCGCAGGGTCACATCCAGCAATAAACCAATCCGCGATGGCAGCGACTTCAGAAACCAGATATGAGCTACCGGGCTGGCCAGCTCAATGTGCGCCATACGCTCACGCCGAACCTTAGATAAGGTAACTTCAACACCACATTTTTCGCACACCACACCCCGGTGTTTTAGGCGCTTATATTTGCCGCACAGACATTCATAATCTGTCACCGGACCAAAGATCCGGGCACAGAACAAACCTTCCCGTTCCGGCTTCAGGGTACGGTAATTGATCGTTTCCGGCTTTTTCACCTCACCAAACGACCAGGACCGAATCTGATCCGGCGATGCCAGCCCGATGGTGATTGCATTAAACTCTTTTGGCGTTTCCGACGACGGCATCATCTGCATGAATTCCTGCATCACACCTGCTCCAGATCAATGTTGATTCCTAAAGATCGAATTTCTTTCACCAGAACGTTAAACGATTCCGGAATATCTGCTTCCATGCGCTGCTCACCATCGACGATGCTCTTATACATCCGCGTCCGACCGTCAACATCATCCGACTTCACCGTCAGCATTTCCTGCAGGGTATAAGACGCACCATAGGCCTCTAACGCCCAGACTTCCATTTCACCAAACCGCTGTCCACCGAACTGCGCCTTACCACCCAGTGGCTGCTGAGTAATCAGACTGTACGGGCCGGTAGAACGAGCATGCATCTTGTCATCGACCAGATGATTCAGCTTCAGCATATACATATAGCCAACCGTGACTAAGCGCTCAAACTGATCGCCGGTGCGCCCATCAAACAAGGTCATCTGGCCGCTGGTCGGCTGCCCGGCCAGAGTCAGCATCTGACGAATTTCATCCTCGTTCGCACCATCAAATACCGGCGTTGCAAATGGCACGCCATCCCGCAGATTGTGTGCCATCTCCAGCAGTTCATCATCACTCAGGCTATCCAGGTCCTCCGACTGGCCACTGGTGTTATAAACCTGATGCAGAAACTCACGCAACTGCGTAACCTGGGCATTGGTATCCAGCATCTCAGCAATCCGTTCACCCAGACCCTTTGCGGCCAGCCCCAGATGAGTCTCCAGCACCTGCCCAATGTTCATCCGCGACGGCACACCCAGTGGGTTCAGCACAATATCAACCGGACGACCATCCGTGTCATAGGGCATATCCTCCACCGGCACAATGCGTGAAATCACACCCTTATTACCATGCCGGCCCGCCATCTTATCGCCTGGTTGTACCCGCCGCTTCACGGCAACATATACCTTAACCATCTTCAGGACGCCTGGTGGCAAATCATCCCCGGCGAGAACCTTTTGCCTTTCGTGTTCAAACCGCGCTTCAAATGCCTCGCGCAACTGTTTGACATGCTGCCCGATCGCCTCCAACTTCGCCGCAGCCGCCTCATTCTTCAAACGAATTTCCAGCCACCGATCCCGCGCCAGGCTCTTCAGATAACTCTTCGTCACCTTACCACCGGGCTTTAACGGCTCAGGCCCGCCTTCGGCAAGCTTGTGCAGCAACAACTTTTCAATCCGGGAAAACGCATCGTCTTCCACAATCTGTTGCTGATCGTTCAGATCCTTACGCACACGCTTCAGCTCATGCTCCTCGATCTGCAACGCACGGGCATCCTTTTCCACACCTTCCCGCGTGAATACCCGTACATCAATGACCGTACCGGTACAATTTGCCCCGGCGCGTACCGAGGTATCCTTTACATCAGCCGCCTTTTCACCAAAAATCGCCCGCAGCAGCTTCTCTTCCGAACTGAGCTGCGTCTCGCCCTTCGGTGTAACCTTGCCCACCAGAATATCGCCTTCCCGCACCTCCGCACCAGCAAACACAATGCCGGACTCATCCAATCTGGCCAGGGCCGCCTCATTGATATTCGGGATATCAGCGGTAATCTCTTCCGAGCCTAGCTTGGTATCCCGCGCCATGCAGGTAATTTCTTCAATATGAATCGTGGTAAACCGATCTTCCTTCACCACCTGTTCTGAGATCAGAATAGAATCTTCAAAGTTGTAGCCATTCCAGGGCATGAAGGCAATTCGCAGATTCTGCCCCAACGCCAGCTCACCCTTATCAGTGGACTGACCATCTGCCATCACATCGCCACGCTGAACCTGATCGCCAACCTGCACCAGCGGTGTCTGGTTGATACAGGTGTTCTGATTAGAACGGGTATATTTAGTCAGGGTATAAATATCCACACCGGCTTCATTCGGCTGAGCCTCTTTGTCATTTACCCGTACCACAATACGTGCCGCATCAACAGATTTCACCACACCACCGCGCCTGGCGACCACTGTCACCCCAGAATCTACCGCAACCGTGCGTTCCATACCGGTACCCACCAACGGCTTCTGTACCCGCAGATTAGGCACTGCCTGGCGTTGCATGTTGGCGCCCATCAGCGCACGGTTCGCATCATCATGCTCCAGGAACGGAATAATGGATGCCGCCACAGAGACAATCTGCTTCGGAGCAACGTCCATATACTCAACCTGCTCTGGCGGCGCCAAGGTAAAGTCATTCTGATGACGACATGAAACCAGCGCATCTGTCAGCCGGCCATCCGTGTCTACGGTGGCATTCGCCTGGGCAATGGTAAAACCACCTTCTTCAATCGCCGACAGATAATCCACCTGATCGGTGATCTGACCCTTCGTGACCTTGCGATAAGGTGTTTCCAGAAAGCCATAATGATTCGTGCGGGCATACACCGCCAACGAATTGATCAGACCGATATTCGGGCCTTCCGGTGTTTCAATCGGGCACACCCGACCATAATGTGTCGGATGCACATCACGTACCTCAAATCCGGCACGTTCGCGCGCCAGACCACCCGGGCCTAAGGCAGAAACCCGGCGTTTATGCGTGATCTCAGACAACGGATTGTTCTGATCCATAAACTGCGACAACTGCGATGAGCCAAAGAACTCACGAATCGCTGCCGACACCGGCTTAGAATTCACCATCGCCTGCGGCATCAAACCTTCCGACTCTGCCAGATTCAGGCGTTCGCGTACCGCTCGATCCACCCGCACCAAACCAATGCGAAACTGATTCTCGACCATCTCACCAACCGAGCGTACCCGACGGTTCCCCAGGTGATCGATATCATCCACATTGCCCTGACCATTCCGAATCGCAACCAATGTCTGCACGACCTGCAGAATATCGGAAGTATCACCCCGTTGTGCAACCAGGGCCTGACTTTCTTTATCGCTGCGACCGGCAAAATATTTTGCATCGTATAACACACGTGCGGTGTTATCGCCTGAGTTCCCCAGACGGCGATTAAACTTCATCCGACCTACTTCAGATAAATCATACCGGTCACGGGTAAAAAACAAATTATGGAATAAATTCTGCGCAGTCTCTTTGGTCGGCGGCTCACCCGGACGCATCATGCGATAAATTTCAATCATCGCTTCTAATGCATCATTGGTTGGATCAATGCGCAGGGTATCTGAAATAAAGGCGCCGTGATCTAAGTCATTCGTAAACAGCGTTTTAATCTTTTTAATCTTTTTCTCAATCAGCAGATCAATCAGCTCATCGGTCAACTCATCATTTGGTGAGGCCAGGACTTCACCGGTCTCCGGATCGCCAATCCCATGCGCCAGAACCTTGCCAATCAGAAACTCACGCGGAATAGTCAGCTTCTTCACGCCAGCATCAGCCAACTGACGAATATGCCGCGCAGTAATTCGCTTACCGGCTTCAACAATCCGCTCTTTTTTCGCCATGATATCGAAACTGGCAGCATCGCCACGCAACCGTTCCGGCACCAATGCCATATCCAGCTTGCGCTTGCCGAGGGTAATCGTATCCGTCTCAAAAAACAGCGCTAAAATTTCTTCTGTTTCATAACCCAGCGCCCGCAGCAAAATAGTCGCTGGTAATTTACGCCGCCGGTCAATCCGGACATACACCATATCCTTCGGATCAAACTCAAAATCCAGCCAGGAACCCCGATACGGGATCACCCGAGCTGAAAACAACAACTTACCCGATGAATGCGTCTTACCCTTATCATGATCAAAAAACACCCCGGGTGAACGATGCAATTGCGATACCACAACCCGCTCAGTCCCGTTGATAATGAAGGTACCATTATTCGTCATGAGCGGTATTTCGCCCATGTAGATTTCCTGCTCCTTAATATCCTTGACCTGTTTAACCCCGGCAGGCGCATCCTTATCGTAAATCACCAGGCGCACCAGAACACGCAACGACACAGCAAACGTGACACCACGCTGCTGACACTCGCGTTCATCAAATGTCGGATCACCTAACCGATAACGCACAAACTCCAGGGCGGCATTGCCAGAAAAACTTTCCATCGGAAAGACCGACTTAAACGCCATCTGCAGGCCTTTATCTGCCCGCTGATCCGGATCCACATCGGCCTGTAAAAAATTGTGATACGACTCAATTTGCGTCGCCAATAAAAAAGGCACCGGCAGAACATCAGTACTTTTACCAAAACTTTTGCGTAACCGTTTTTTTTCAGTAAACGAATAGGCCATGTGTGCCGTTCCTCATCAGTGACGAATTGAGTCAAGGTCGCAAAGCGGACCATAATTGACCCAGATTATTCAGTACCATCACGAAAAAATTCCTCACTCCTGCCTGGAGAGAGGAACCTTAATCCGGGATACGCCGTAAATCTCTGACGCCGGGTTATTTACCGGGGCGTCCTATGGGGCGTTCTCAACTTAGCTGAGTAGCCCGAAATCCCGATACCCTGTGTTCATCAGCGCGAAAAGGCCGATAGCTACAACAGCCACCAGCCTTCCCTGATGAAATACATCGCCAGGCATTCAACAATTACTTAATATCAACTGCTGCGCCAGCTTCTTCCAGAGTTTTCTTCACTTCTTCTGCTTCTTCTTTACTAACACCCTGTTTCAATGGTGTCGGCGCGCCTTCAACTGCGGCCTTCGCTTCCTTCAGACCCAGTCCCGTCACAGCGCGAACAGCCTTAATCACCGCAACCTTGTTATCGCCAAAGCTGGTCAGTACTGCATCAAACTCAGTTTGCTCTTCAGCAGCAGCCCCACCTTCACCACCAGCAGGTGCAGCAACAGCAACAGCCGCTGCCGCAGTCACGCCGAATTTTTCTTCCATAGCAGCGATCAGTTCGACCACTTCCATCACGGACATACTGGCAATGGCTTCCAGAATATCTTCTTTAGACATCAATAAAACTCCCGATAAATAAAATCTTAAACGGCTTCTGAGGGAAGCTCTGAAAACGTTGCGCGCGCAACAGTACTCAGAGAGACTCTTTAGCGTCGCGAACCGCAGCTACTGTTCGTACCAACTTGCCGGGCACTTCATTCAGCGTTTGTGCCAGCTTCGTAACTGGCGCCTGCATCACTGACATCAATTGACTGATTGCCTGATCATACGTCGGCATCT
>JAHDCB010000053.1 GCA_020630035.1 Gammaproteobacteria bacterium | reverse complement strand
TTATCTGTAGGGCTGTATCAGCTATTCGTGAATTTCACTCAGTTGGTGAATTTTTTGACAGGCAAAATTCTATATATTTTCCTTAATAATCAGGTATTTATGCCATCCTTTTATTTCATGAAGTCATGGATTCAGGTTACATACCGTACTTTTTACTGGATCGTAAACAGGTTGTCAGGATGGATAGCATTCAATCTACAATATCACATTCACTATTTCATTCAGGCGGCGTAAAAAGTCCAGGCCTTGTTCGGCGTTAAAACGTGCTTCATCACAACTGCCAACTGCCAAAACCCCTACCCGGTCTGCTGATTGCAAAGGCATCAAAACTACGGAACGTATTGTCTGATTGGCAAACAGGTAGTCTGATTGTTCTGCAGATACAGCCCCGCAGCCGGGCTGCGCCTGGCGCAGGAAGGTGTAAAACGATGTGACCAAGGGTGACTCGACCTGTGTCTGTAGTGTAGTAACTGCAAATAATTTCATCGCTACCGCATCTGCCTGGAATACGGTCTGTACCTGGTTAGGCAAGATCTGCAGCAGGTCGTCGATATTCCGAATACCTACCAGTGACAGGGTCAGGTGGTGCAGGCGTTGTGCAATCAGGTCGTTTTCCCGCGCAACCTGCAATAATGCGGCTAGTTGGGTGCGATAGTGTCGATTTTGCTCGCGTAACTGGCGGATTTGCCGGTCAAACAATGAGGTTACGCCGTCTGTGGCATGCGGCAGATGTTGTGCGTTCAGGGCTTGCGGATGCCGTGCAAAAAAGTCTGTGTGTTCGGTCAGATACGCCGCGATGTGTTGTTCGTGTTCTGCATCAATAGGTGTGGAAGGCATTCGGTTCTCCGCAGAGCGATGTTATAATGACCCGTTGTTTCGCCTCAGCCAGACTGCACTGCGGACCTCAACAACCCCAGACATTTTTCTATTGTAAGAGAATTTTAATGACTGATCTCAGCCTGTACCGCAATATCGGGATATTTGCGCACGTTGATGCGGGAAAAACCACGACCACCGAGCGTATTCTCAACCTGACCGGCAAAACGCACAAAATTGGTGAGGTGCATGATGGCGAAGCAACCACTGATTTCATGGATCAGGAGCGTGAACGTGGTATCACCATTCAGTCGGCAGCAACCACTTGCTTCTGGAAAGATCATCAGCTGAATATCATCGATACCCCCGGCCACGTCGATTTTACCGTTGAGGTCTACCGTTCGCTGAAGGTGCTGGACGGCGGTGTCGGTGTGTTTTGTGGTTCAGGTGGGGTTGAGCCTCAGTCTGAAACTAACTGGCGCTATGCGAATGAGTCTGAAGTTGCCCGTATTATCTTCGTCAATAAGCTCGACCGGATGGGCGCTGATTTTTACCGGGTGGTGGATCAGATCACTAATGTGCTGGGTGCCAATCCGCTGGTTATGACCTTACCGATCGGCATTGAGGATGATTTTTCCGGCGTGGTTGATCTGCTCACCCGTCAGGCATGGATCTGGGATGATTCCGGCGATCCTTCCAAATACCGGCTGGCCGATGTTCCGGCAGATATGGTAGATAAGGTGAATACTTATCGGGAGCAATTGATCGAAACGGTCGTTGAGCAAGATGATGATCTGATGGAGGCGTATCTGGAGGATGGCGCTGAGCCGACTCTGGAACAATTGAAGCAGTGTATTCGTAAAGGCACAATTGCGCTGGACTTTTTCCCGACCTTCTGCGGCTCTGCGTTTAAAAACAAGGGTGTGCAACTGGTGCTGGATGGTGTGGTGGATTATCTGCCGAATCCGGTTGAGGTTGATCCGCAACCGGAAGTTGATCCGGAAGGTAATGCCACCGGTGAAAAGGCCTTGGTCGATCCGGATTACCCTCTGCGGGCACTCGCATTCAAAATTATGGATGACCGCTTTGGTTCCCTCACCTTCACCCGGATTTATTCCGGTCAGTTACAGAAAGGCATGACGGTTCTGAATACGTTCACCGGCAAGAATGAACGCATCGGACGGATCGTCGAAATGCACGCGAATGATCGTAAGGAACGTGATTCAGCTCAGGCTGGTGATATTATCGCGCTGGTCGGGCTGAAGAATACTCAGACCGGTCATACTTTGTGCGATCCGAAAAGCCCAGCGACGTTGGAGCCGATGGTGTTTCCGGATCCGGTGATTTCTATCGCTATTCAGCCGAAGGATAAGGCCTCGACTGAAAAGATGGGTATTGCGCTGAATAAGATGATGCAGGAAGACCCTTCCTTCCAGGTCGAAACGGATCTGGAATCTGGTGAGACCATCATCAAGGGTATGGGCGAACTCCATCTGGATATCAAGGTAGATATCCTGAAGCGTACGCATAGTGTGGATGTGGGCATGGGTAAGCCTCAGGTGGCCTATCGCGAGACCATTACTCGTGCGATTGAAGACAGTTATACCCACAAGAAACAAACCGGTGGTTCTGGGCAGTTTGCCAAGATTGATTATCAGGTTGAGCCTAGCGAGACCAACAGTGGCTTTGTATTTGAGTCAAAGGTCACTGGCGGTAACGTTCCTCGTGAGTTCTGGCCAGCGGTAGAAAAAGGGTTCGCCAACAGCATGGCGGAAGGTACCCTCGCCGGCTTCCCGCTTCTGGATGTGAAGATCACTCTCTTGGATGGTGCCTATCATCCGGTCGATTCGTCTGCTGTGGCGTATGAAATTGCTGCGAAGGCAGCCTATCGTCAATCTGTGCCGAAGGCAGCGCCGCAATTGCTGGAACCGATCATGAAGGTGGATGTCTTCACGCCGGAACAGCATGTAGGTGATGTTATCGGCGATCTGAATCGCCGCCGTGGCATGATTCAGGGGCAGGAATCCGGCCCGACTGGTGTCCGTATCAAGGCGGATGCTCCCTTGTCTGAAATGTTCGGTTATATCGGCGATCTGCGTACCATGACTTCGGGCCGTGGCCAGTTTTCGATGGAATTTTCACATTATGCGGCCTGCCCGGCAAATGTTGCGGAAACGGTAATCAAAGAAGTCCGGGAGCGTAAGGCAGCGGCTAAAAACTAAGGAATACTGCCCGTCCTAAATAATAATGGCCTGTCTCCCGGAAGGGAGACGGGCCATTATGCATTATGCGGTTGGTATTGGCAGGCAGGTGGTCGATTTGATCTCCTGCATGGATAATAATGCGGTAACGTTGAACACCTTCACCTCGCTGATCAATGCCTGGTAAAACTCATCATAAGCACGTGCATTTCTGACCCGTACCTTCAGAATGTAATCAATTTCTCCCGCCAATCGGTGCGCCTCCAGGACTTCTGGTCGTGCCAATAACGTCTGCAGAAAATGTTGTTGCCAGGCAGCATCATGTTCTGAAGTCCGTATCAAGACAAAAAAGCAGGCCTCCAGCCCCAGCTTTTCTGCATCCAGCAACACCACCTGTTGCTTAATTACCCCTGCCTCACGTAACTTACGAATCCGCTGCCAGACCGGTGTTTTGGAAGACGCGACCCGTTGTGCGATTTTGTCTAAAGATTGTGCCGCATCTTCTTGTAAAACTGAAAGAATTTTATGGTCTAGCTGGTCCAGTATCATGTCGCTGTTGCCCTAACGTGGCTGAAATTCCAGCACGGTCGCGTTGATGCAATAACGCGGCTGACCATCCGGGCCATCATCAAATACGTGCCCCAGATGAATGTCGGATATCACCGAGCGTATCTCTACCCGCCGCATACCATGCCGGTTATCCGGTTTTTCATATACAGCCCCCGGCATCGCACGGGTGAATGATAGCCAGCCGCTGCCGGAATTAAACCGGTCTTTGGTATCGAACAGGGCCGCGCCACTGAGTTTGTCGATAAATACACCATCCGGGGTATTTTTGAATTGTTCATATTGCCGACAAAAGCGCGCGTCGGTACCCTCCTCAAACGCAACCCGAAAGGCCTCTGTTTCACCCAGCTTGAACGCACCGAGCAGACGGTAGAATGTTGCGGCATCGACATAACCCTGACGTGCCGCCACTTCTTTACCTTCTTGCAGAAACACCAAGGTTGGCGTTGCCCAGGTCGGTGTTTTCAGGGTCAGACCCTGTAATTCACTGGCCCGACGTGTATGTAACGGAATACTACCCTGATAGGCGTCAGTAACGTCCTGCTTAAATTGTTCGCAAAACGGGCAATCCGGAGCATCAATCACCAGAATATGCTGGCCTTGCAGGAGCGCCTGATTATCTATCGGGGGAGCTGCCGGCGCGGCGGTAAAGCGCACGCCGGTCGCATGGTCCGGGCAATAACCCCTCGGATTTTTTGCCAGATAATCCTGGTGGTAGTCTTCCGCCGGATAAAAGGTTTGCAGTGGCTTAATTCGGGTGGCAATCTGGTCCAACCCGGCCTGACTTAATAACACCTGATATTCGTCCAGTACCTGTTGTGCGACCATGACCTGTTGTTCTGACTGAGTCAGAATCACGGAACGATATTGTGTACCTATGTCATTACCCTGGCGGTTGACCTGGGTCGGGTCGTGGTTTTCAAAAAAATGTTGCAGTATGTCAGTCAGGCTGATCACTTGTGGATTAAAGGTCACCTGCACCACTTCGGCATGGTTATTTGGATTATGCTTATTCTGGCGTGCGGTGATGGTGCGATAATCCGGTGTCACTCCTTCCCCATCCGCATATCCGGAAACTGCATCTGTAACCCCGGGTAATGCGGCATAACGCTTTTCCACTCCCCAGAAACAGCCAGCACCGAGCACAATGGTTTCCAGGTGTTGTGTGCCTGTCAGGGTCTTGTCTTTAGCCGCGATAGCTGCCGGCATGGCAAATGCCGACAGTAACATCATTTTTTTCAGCCAGGTTGCCTGCCACTGCATTGTCATATCTCCCGTGGTGTCGTGATCAGTCGCGTTGTTAGATCACATCACCCTGCAAAGTTCAGACACTGGCCACAGCAACAGGTATGGTCTGTGTGCGTCTTGCCAGCAGGCGATCCAGCACATTTCGCAGCATCACCAGCAAGGCGAGGCCTAAAAACGCACCCGGCGGCAGAATCGCCAGCAGCACTCCGGCATAATCCGCACCGAATGATAAGGTCCAGTCTCGTGCTGCTTCACCAAACATTAAGTGGGCGCCCGCGAGCAAGGTGCCCTGCCCGATCAGTTCACGCAGTCCGCCTAGTACAACCAGTACCAGGGTAAATCCGATTCCGACCGCCAAGCCATCGACTGCGGCTGCAGGTACCGGGTTACGTGATGCAAACGCCTCTGCGCGACCAATAATGGCGCAATTGGTCACAATCAACGGTATAAAAATACCCAGAATCTTGTAAAACGCATAAAAATAGGCATTCATCACCAATTCAACTGTGGTGACAAATGAGGCGATGATCAAAACAAACACCGGCAGGCGGATTTCATCCGGTACCCAGTGCCGGATGGTTGAAACAGAGACATTCGATAATAACAATACCAGGGTGGTCGCCACACCCAGGCCCAGGCCGTTAATTAAGGTGTTTGTGACGGCCAGCAAAGGACACAAGCCGAGCAGCGCAATCAGTGCCTGGTTATTGCGCCACAGGCCGTCTGTAATAATCTTGCGGTAGTTCATAACAATATGTATCGGGTATACAGGGGTATACACAACGATTTGCGTCTGTATGCGAAAACTGGTCTAATAGACTGGTCTTTCAAGTTGCATGCTTTCAGGAAAAATATCATGCTTGAAACAATTGGTGCCTATGAGGCAAAGACCCGGTTGCCTGAAATTCTGCGGCAGGTTGAGGCTGGCTCATCTTTTACGATTACCAATCGGGGGCGTCCGGTAGCTGATGTGATACCCAGCCGACACCAGAGTCACCTCAAGGCCCAACTGGCTATCGAAAACATTTTAGCGGCTAAAAAGTACCCGGTTACGGACGATACCTTGCAGTCATTCAGGTCGGCAGGTCGTAAATAATGCGGTATGTGCTGGATAATTCAGTCGCCATGCGTTGGTTACTGCCCAGCCAGAAATCTGCTGATCAGGATTATGCAGAAGCTGTGTTGCGCAGTATGTTGCATGCCACCGCCTTAGTCCCGCAGCTCTGGTATCTGGAAGCAGCTAATGTATTGCTGACAGCGGAGCAGCATGGCGAGTTGACTACAGCAGAAGCTGACAGCTTTGTGATTGAACTGCTTAATTTGTCCATAGAAACTGACAATCTGACCACACATCAGGCCTTTGGTCAGACACTGAGTTTAGCCAGAACTTATCACCTGAGCAGTTATGATGCTGCTTATCTGGAGCTTGCCATACGTACAAAGCTGCCGCTGGCTACTTTGGATAAACGTCTGCTCAAGGCGGCCGGTAAAGCGCAGGTTACTTTATATCTGACAAACTGATTTGCACTAATCCAGCACCTGCGCCTGTACAACCTGGGCAATCAGGCGACGTAATACTGCCGGGTCTGATACTGTCGTAGATGAGCGCAGGACAACCTCCGCGCCTGGTGCTAATGGACGTGACAGGCGCAGACGCTCATGTGTCTGCACACCGGATCGGGTCTTTTCAGCCAGGACCACTTGTACCTGATGCACTGAGACAGCGGAGGTATTTTGTATTTTGATCAATACCTGCTGTTGCTGGTTCACGGTCACTCGTGCCGACAGGAATCGTTCCGGGCGCCGGGCCAGATCCAGCCGTGCCAGTCGTTCGCCAGCACTTTTTGCCAGCTCGGACTGAGATTGGGAAACCTGTCCGAAATACTCAATTGCAACCTTTCTGTTGCCTGCTGCCTGTGCCAGCTCACCCAGCCCGAACAAGGCCTCTGGTGTTGGCAGCAAATCTGCACTGGCCTGTAAATCTCGTTGTGCTGCAATGCGGTTGTCACGTTTTTGTTGTAATAAGCCACGTACCACATAGAACCCGAAATAATCCGGATTGATGGTTATCGCACGGTTAAGGTTGGTCATCGCAGCGTCATTTTTCCCCTGGAGATGTCGGATATGGCCACGCAGGCCATGAAACAGGGCCTCTTGCGGTTCGATCTGTAGTGCCTGGTTTACCAGTGACAAGGCCTGTGCTGTCTGTTCTGTGCGCAATGCCGCAGTCGCCTGATCATACAATTGGTACGCTGGTTGCGTTTTACGCAGGTGAGCAGTGGCCCGCTGATATTCTGCCTCACCCAGTTTTCCGCCAGGATTACCCAATGTCTGCACTAGCTGGCGATTATTTTGTACCCGTTCTTCTGATGGTGGGTGCGAGGCAAACAGTCCCTCCAGCCAGTTCGTGTCCTGATTGTTCTTCAGCTTAACGAAGGTTTCTTGTAGTGAAACCGCTGCTTGCGGGTCATATCCGGCGCGTACCATGTAGCGGATGCCATATTCATCTGATTCACGCTCCGCATCGCGACTGAAATGAAAGCGGGTCAGGTTCGCCCCGAGGTTGGCGCCCAGTGCGCCTACCTGCTGATATTTTGAGTCTGCTAGTGCGACTCCGGTGGCAAATACTGCGCCTTGCAATAACATATCCCGCTGCATGCTCTGTGCACTATGACGTGCAGCCGCATGTACGATTTCATGCGCCAGTACGGCTGCCAGCTCAGCTTCGTTCTGCAATGCCAGTAGCAGGCCGCGATGTAGCGCGATTTTGCCGCCCGGCAGTGCCCAGGCATTCGGTGTACTGTCGTTGACTATGTGGAATTCATATGGCAGTGGCCGGTCACTGACTGCTACCAGGCGTTGTCCGACAGATTGCACATATCGGGTCAGGTCTTCATCAACGATATAATCCCCACCCTGCTGCTGCCGATACGAGCCGTAATATTGTTCCCCCATCGCCAGTTCCTGCTGTTCCCCGACCAGGTTCAGCTCGCGTTCACCGGTCACTGGATTGGTAGTACAGGCGACGCTGAGCAGCAGCATCAGGCATAGTGTTACCCAGCGCCCTGCTCTCATTCCGAAATTTCTGATCTGCATGTTGTAAGGTGTCATAAGTCAATCCGGGATCTACTTTTATATCAATGGTTTGCACGTTATAGTTGATGACATTGTAACCAGTGCTCCAGCAATGCCAGTTGCCACAGTTTGCTGCCCTGGATACGGGTATGATGCTGATCTGGTGCATCCAGCAGTCGGTCAATATAGTCGCGGCTGAACAGGCCTCGTTCACGGCAGGCCTGGGCATTCAGAATATCCCGCATGGCTGCCAGAAAGGGGCCACGTACATATTTCAGGGCCGGCATCGGAAAATAGCCTTTTGGTCGGTCGATCACGGCATCTGGTACTAACCCGCGCGCAATCCGTTTCAACAACGGCTTGCCGCCGGAGGCCAGTTTAATCTGTGCCGGACATTGTGCAACCAGTTCTACCAGATGGTGATCCAGAAAGGGTACCCGTGCTTCCAGGCCCCAGGCCATGGTCATATTGTCTACTCGTTTGACCGGGTCATCCACAATCAGGGTGGTCACGTCCAGCTTGAGTACCGCATCCATAAAGTCATCGGTATACGCATCTGCCAGCTGGTGTGTCAGGTAATCTCCGGTCACATCCGGCCCGTGGTAGGCTGGTGTGAGTAGTTGCATCAGTTCGGCATTTTACCGATCAACATAATGCCGCCGGAACCGCTCCAGGCGGCTGCCGCTGGTTTCTGCCTGCATCCGGGGATACCAGAAATAACCGCCGAAGACTTCGTCTGCACCCTGACCAGATTGCACGACCTTACTGTGTTGTGAGACTTGTTCTGCCAGCAAATAGAAGGCGACCGCATCCTGGCCAAACATCGGTTCTGCCATCGCCGCGATCGCTTCGGGTAGTCGTTGCAATACCTGATCGTTGGGTACCACCAATTTATGGTGTTGTGTCTGGTAACGAGCGACCACCTGGTCTGAATATTCAAACTCGCTCCCCCGCTCTTCCGGCTGGTCTTCAAAGCCGATCGAATAGGTCGGGATCTGTGTTGCACCACTGGCGGCCAATAAGGCAACTAATAAACTTGAATCCAGCCCGCCTGACAGCAACACACCGACTGGTACGTCGGCGACGGTATATCGTTTGCGCACGGCGGTCAGCAGGGCTTCCCGGATCGCTGTTACCCATTCTGATTCTGTTCTGGCGGGCGTCGTCCGGCGGGCGTCCAGAGTCCAGTAGCGCTGTGTTTGCAGGGCTCCACCCGGTGTGATCAGTAGGCTGTGTGCCGGTTCCAGCTTACGAATGCCGAGCAATATCGTATGCGGTGCCGGAACCACACCATGCAGGCTATATTGAAAATGCAGCCCGACCGGATCCAGGCTGGTATCCACATCACCAGCGGCCAGGAGTGCCTGGGTATTCGAGGCAAACCGGAAATGACCTGCTGTGTTGGCATAATAAAACGGCTTGATACCAAACCGGTCACGCGCGGCAAACAGCCGTTGTTGTTCACCGTCCCACAAGGCAAACGCAAACATGCCCTCCAGATAACGCGGACAATCCGTACCCCACTCACGATAGGCCTTCAGGATGACTTCGGTGTCTCCGGCGCTGACAAAGGTGTGACCTTTGGCTTGTAGCTCAGCACGCAGGGTTTGATAGTTGTAGATGGCACCATTGAACACCAGACAAAGCGCACCATCTGTCATTGGTTGGTGTGATTGTGTGCTCAGGTCAATAATCGCCAGACGCTGATGCCCCAGGGCAATCTGTTGCTGACACCAGGTACCTTGGTCATCCGGGCCACGCCGGGCCAGGTGTGCCAGCATATTGTGTATTGTCGTGACCGACGCAACCTGCCCGTCATGACGCAATTCTCCACTGATGCCACACATAGTTGTCTGTGCTATCCCTTAATCAAATTTAAATCGTGGGCGCGGTATGTAACCTCGCCCAGGCCGTGCTACAGCATATCATGCCAGTATACGACCTGATAACCGGGTCTATGTCGCAATCTTTGTACCACCACCTCAGTCTGATAGGCCTGCCAAAGAGGGTACCTGGATCTGCATAGCAAACAGTGTGTG
>JAHDCB010000052.1 GCA_020630035.1 Gammaproteobacteria bacterium | reverse complement strand
GTGGTTTCAATCAGTATCTCAACATCATCCAGATATTGTGCCTGTTCAAATGTGTCCCATTCGACAAACAGTGTCGTTTTTTCACCCTGTGGCGTGACCGTCTCCAGCATCAGATCAGTGCCAAGCACTGAAGCGGCATAACGACCCACTCCCTTACGGCCCTGCAGAGTTCTACCTCCAGGGCTGTGCTGCCGGTCCAACTTATCCCGAGTGGATGGCACCATCCATTGGTGAATCACAGTATCCCGCGACATACCATGCCCGTGATCCTCAATGACCAGAGTATATCCATTGTGGTCAGGCCGTGCCCGGAACAGAATTTTCACATCCGGTGAATCTGCGTCGTACGCATTCTTAACCAGTTCCACAACCGCTGCATGACTATCCTGAATCAGGTCGCGACCGATCGTCAGAATGTGGCGACCTGCTGGTCGCATCCGGTAAGTTCCACCTGAATTCATCACCATACCTCCTGCAGTTTTTCAGCAATCTTCCGGGCCAGCAGCACAGGAACAGCATTACCAATCTGCCGAAAGACCGGGGTACGCCCCGGCACACCACTGTTGCTCTCAAAATAATAGTCATCCGGAAATGTCTGCAGACGCGCTGCTTCCCTGGGAGTAATGGAACGATTCTGCTGTATATCCGGATGAATGTAGTAATGCCCGTCTTTAGCGATATGCGCGACCACGGTATGAGAAAACGGCAGGTCAGCCGCAACCACCTTGAACCGGTCCAGAAACGCACTTCTCTGACGATGCGTCTTCAGATGATCCGGCAGAGCATTGTAATTAAGTCGGGTTTGTTCTCTGTTCCACAGGTCAACTGCGATGCGGTATATCTCCAGATCCTGTTCAGTGTGCGGCCTGGCCTGATGCCAAGTCACTGGCAATGCTTTGTTACGGATCCCGGCTTCATACTGCCATGACCCATGATATGCACCGGTACGACATGGGCTGACTGTACCCTCACCAGATCTGAGTATCGGCAGATCACTGAACACCTCACTGACGCTGACGCCAGGATGCCACTGATCCGGTTTAGGATAAAATCCGGTCACCCGGTCTCTCCTGCCAACCAGAATGATCCTTTTGCGGTTCTGCAGAACACCATAGTCTCCGGCAGATAAGGTGAGATATTCTGTTTCATATCCACATTTCCGGAACAGATCCCGCATGGCGGTAAAATACAGATCGCCATACTCATCCCGGGCCGAAAGCAGACCGGTCACATTCTCAAATACAAAGTATAAGGGCCGGTAACGCCCCAGGAACTCAGCATAATACTGGTACAGATAATTACGTCTGTCGCCCTGCATCCGGTTACGATCACGGGATCGGCCTACAATGGAATATGCTTGACAGGGCGGACCGCCGATAATCAGATCAGGTCGCCGGTCTTCCAGCAGGTTATCTATTCTCCGGAAGATATCCGGTAATGTCCTGGCACCGATTTCAGCATGGATGACAGCATTCACGACCTGTTCCGGAACACTGGCATACAGTTCAGCCCGACTGATCCCGGCATGCAAGTATTCTGCATAGCGTTCAGTCTGCTTGTTCTCCTGCAACCAGTGATATACACGGCGCGTGCGCAGGGTATAGCAGGCTGCCGGGTCAGATTCAACATGGGCAACCGGCTCAAACCCAGCCTGGGTAAAGCCCTCAGATAAACCGCCCGCTCCGGCAAACAGATCAAGAAAACGTCGTTTTCGATACATAAGACAATGGTTTAGTGAGATTCCGGATGACGCCTCAACCACTCCGGCATTACTGCGACACAATGTGACATATCCAGCCGGGTCAACTGAGCTTCAGGTGTATCGCAATATACTGTATGTTCAGCAAGTAGCCAGTACACACACATCATTTAGCATACCATCTGACTGCCAACTAACCTTACGGTCTGATACTGTTCAGTCTTTTCCGCACCGTACTTTACGCTTCAGCCAATAACCGCTCAGCAAGGAAGACAGGAGATACAAGGCCGCAGCAATCAGCACAATGCTGGGACCTGGTGGCAAATCCGGCGTATAGGAAACAGCCAACCCAAAGTGACTGACCAGGATACCAAGCAACGTCGCCAGCAACATCATACGCCCGAGCGAACGGACATACTGCCCGGCAATCGCTGCCGGCAGAGTCAACAATGCCAGCACCAGAATCAGACCAACCACCTGAATCAACAGCACAACAGTCAGCGCAATCATCACCAGCAACAGCAGATAAAAGAAGGTGACCGGTACCCCGCGCAGACGCGCCGTTTCGGTATCAAACACCACTGCCAGAAAGGCATAGCGATACCACCAGACCAGAGCCAGCAACAGGGCGTCGGCAGCACCCATCAGGTACAGACTATGAGTCGGCACCAGCAAAATGTTGCCAAATAAATAACCCATCAGATCAACTTGATCGCCCGGTGTGCTGGCCAGATACAGCATACCGACCGACATACCAATCGCCCACAAGGCACTGATCAGGGTGTCTTCACGTGCCTGCCAGTGCAGATGCACCCAGCCGATAATCAAGGCCGCAACAATTGCTGCTGCAACCGCGCCCTGAAGCGGATCAAAGCCATAATAGACCGCCGCCCCCATGCCACCAAGAACCGTATGCGCAATACCGCCGGCGATAAAGGCAATGCGCTTTACGACCACATAAGTGCCAATCACGCCACAGCCAATACTGGCCAGTACCGCTGCAAGCGCAGCAGTCTGCAAAAAAGTATGCTGGCTGAGTGCCTGATAAAATTCGAGCATAAATCAACTTACCTGAACTGTATGATAACTCTGGGCAAAACCGCAGCCCTGACTCTCAGAACCTGTTCACGATCCAGTGAAAAGTACGGCATGTAAGCGATATGGTGGGCGTTTTGAGCCGGTTTTTTGCTATATACGGCACTATGCATCAGATCGTAAACAGGTTCTCAGACCGGATCAACATCCAGGCTCCAACTGACACCACGTGGTATTGATTGAGCCTGCACATAGTCGCGCAATATGCGCGCCAACGCCTGCACCTGTTGCCGCTGCGCGGACTGTAATAACAAGTGTACCCGGTATTTACCAACCCGACGTGCCATCGATGCCGGTACCGGTCCCCAGCAGGTGACTGTTGTGGATTGTTGCTGTACCCAGGCTGCAACCTGTTGCAGAAAACGTTCCGGTGGTTCAGGCTGTGTCGCCTCCGCCCGGATCAGGATCTGATGGGTGTACGGCGGATAACCCGCTGCCTGGCGCTCCGCCAAGGCGGCCTGTGCAAATGCCGGATAGCCTTGATGCAACAGCGTCTGCCAGATCGGATGATCCGGATGCCGTGTCTGAATCAGCACCCGTCCGGGACGCTCACCCCGGCCAGCACGACCAGCAACCTGCATCAGTAGTTGCGCCATACGTTCACTGCCACGAAAATCCGCACTATACAATCCACCATCTGCATCCAGCACACCCACCAGGGTGACACGGGGAAAATGATGGCCCTTCGCCAGCATCTGTGTACCCACTAAAATCGCCGCAGCAGCGGTATGCACCTGATCCAGCAATTCTTGCAAACTATGCTTGTGACTGGTCGCATCCCGGTCTATACGCAATAGTGGTACATCGGGAAACTGATCGCGCAAAAAATCACCGACCTTTTCCGTACCCTGACCTAACGGATGCAGATCATACGCAGCACAAGCGGGACACTGACGTGGTAGCGGCTGCTGCGCCCCGCAATGATGGCAGCGCAACACATTCTGCGCCCGATGCACCGTCTGATACGCATCACATTGCGCACATTCCGAAATCCACTCGCAACTGTAACAGGTCAGCACCGGCGCATAACCCCGCCGATTAATAAAGATCATCGCCTGCTCACCTGCTGCCAGAGTCGCCTGTAATGCAGACAACAAGGGTACAGACAAGCCAGCAGACAATGGCTGATCGCGAATATCCAGCAACTGAAGATCCGGCGGCAACGCCTCTCCAGCTCGTTGTTGCAGCCTGAGCCGCTGATAGCCACGACAAGCGACATTGTGCACACTTTCCAGAGCTGGTGTGGCCGAACCCAGCACTACCGGGCAGGCCACTCGTTGTGCCCGAATCACCGCCATATCACGCGCCGAATAACGCAGGCCATCCTGTTGTTTATAGGCTGGTTCGTGTTCTTCATCGACAATCACGAGGCCCAGACGCGGTATCGGGTAGAATACACACGAGCGAGTACCGACCACAAACGGCATCAACCCAAGACGCACCTGATGCCAGGCGCGCTCACGCTCAGTATCATTCAGCCCTGAATGCAGCACACTCACCCCGGTGGTAAAACGCTCGGTGAAACGTTGCTGCAGTTGAGGTGTGAGCGCAATTTCAGGCACCAGCAGCAACACACTCTGCTGCCGCGTCAGCACTTGCTGCGCCAATTGCAGATAGACCTCGGTCTTACCGCTACCGGTGACACCTTCCAGCAAAAAGACCGCAAACTGACCAAACTGCGCCTGCACTGCCTGAATCGCGGCCTGTTGTTCCGCATTCGGCGGATAGTCTGCCGCTCGACACACCGGTTGTGCCGGTGTCGGCATTTCTGACTCCAGACACACCACACCCTTCTGCACCAGGCGCTGTAACACTACCTGAGCACCTGACACAGATAACTCAGCCAGACAGAGGCGCTGTCCTGGTGCCGATAACACCTGATCCAGCAGACGCTGCTGCTGCGGGGCACGACTGACCGCAGCCAGAGCCTCCTCCGGCGCCAACAGTAATCGGCACCAGGTTTGCGTCAGCGTCAGCGCCTCACGCCGTTTACGTAACCGCGCAGGTAATGCCGCGAGCACCACCTCACCTGGCGGATGCTGATAATAACGCGCCACCCAGTCCAGATAGTCCAGATCAGCCTCACTCAGCAGGGGTGCCGCATCCAGACAGTGCACTACTCGCCGCAACTTCGCCACCTGCACGGAAGTGTCCGCCACCTGCGCTACCACGACGCCGATCTTATGCGTCCGCCCAAACGGTACCAACACACGACACCCGACCCGGCACACGTTCCCTTCTTCTTTCTGCGGCGGCAGATAATCAAAATGATGATAAAACGGGCCGTTTAAGGCGATCCGCAGATAATTATGAGGCATCAACTTGAGTTGTGTCCGAGTTAGAAATTCACCAGTATGAACGAATATACAGTATTATTACACAGCTCGAATGAACAGTTGCCTCAGACCGTAACCGTCTGACAAACCTCATTATTCCATCGGAATCCCGCCTCAATGCCGAACCACTCACAGCCCTCCACACCAGCCACCGACCTGACAGGTTATGCCCCGGGTGAGCTGCACATCATGCGTCGCAATGGCAAGGTCACCCATTTCGATGCCTCGAAAATCAATGTTGCGATGGCAAAGGCCTTTCTGGCGGTGGAAGGTGATTCAGCCACAGCCTCCAGCCGGGTGCACGATACCGTTGCCGCGCTCACTGAACAAGTAGTTGCCGTACTGCACCGGCGTAACCCGACCGGTGGCATGGTGCATATTGAAGAGATTCAGGACCAGGTCGAACTGGCTTTGATGCGGGATGGTGAGCACAAGGTTGCCCGCGCCTACGTCCTGTACCGTGAAGACCGGGCACGTGAACGTGCCAAGGCGGCGCAAGCCACAGCAGCAATACCCACCGAACCAGTTATCCACGTAACACTAGCCGATGGCACCCGCCAGCCACTGGACAAAACCCAACTGACGACCCTGGTGACCGAGGCCTGCGCCGGGCTGGATGCCGTACAGGCAGACGTGATTCTACAGGACACCTACCGCAACCTGTTCGACGGGGTACAGTCTGCCGATGTCGATAAGGCCCTGGTGATGAGTGCCCGGGCACTGATTGAGCAGGAACCAGACTATTCATATGTCGCGGCCCGTCTGTTATTAAATGACCTGCGTCATGAAGCCTGTGGTTTTCTGCAATTGAACCAGCCGGTACACAGCCAGGCAGCCCTGGCAGAGACCTATGCTACCTGTTTCCAGGCCTATATCCGGCGCGCGATTGAACTCGAATTGCTGGATCCACGACTAGCGACTTTCGATCTGACCCTGCTGGGCAATGCCCTGCTGGCAGAACGCGATCTGCAATTCACCTATCTCGGTTTACAAACCTTGTATGACCGTTACTTCATCCATGCAGATGGCGTCCGGTTTGAGCTACCACAGATCTTCTTTATGCGGGTCGCGATGGGTCTGGCCCTGCATGAAACAGACCGCGAAGCCCGTGCCCTGGAGTTTTACCGGCTACTCTCCAGCTTCGATTTTATGAGCTCGACGCCAACCCTGTTCAATTCAGGCACATTGCGGCCCCAACTATCCAGTTGCTACCTGACAACCGTACCGGACGACCTGAGTGGCATTTACGGCGCCATCAAAGATAACGCCCTGTTATCTAAATTTGCCGGCGGCCTTGGCAATGACTGGAGCCGGGTACGTGGTATGGGTGCCAGTATTAAAGGGACAAATGGCAAATCACAAGGCGTGGTGCCCTTCCTGAAAGTGGCAAACGATACCGCTGTTGCCGTGAATCAGGGTGGCAAACGCAAAGGTGCCGTCTGTGCTTATCTGGAGACCTGGCACATCGACCTGGAAGAATTTCTGGAGCTGCGCAAAAACACCGGTGATGACCGGCGACGCACCCACGACATGAACACCGCTAACTGGGTCCCCGACCTGTTCATGCAGCGCGTCGCCGAAGATGGTGACTGGACCCTGTTTTCACCGGATGAAACACCTGACTTGCACGAACTGAGTGGCCAGGCATTCAACCAGGCCTATCAGCAATACGAAGCGGCAGCGGTACGAGGCGAACTACGCACCAGCAAACAGGTGAAGGCGCAGACCCTGTGGCGCAAAATGCTCGGTATGTTATTTGAGACCGGCCATCCCTGGATTACCTTCAAAGACCCCTGCAACCTGCGTTATACCAATCAGCATGTCGGCGTGGTGCATTCATCTAACCTGTGTACCGAAATCACACTGCACAGCAACGATGACGAAATTGCGGTCTGCAACTTGGGCTCAATCAACCTGGCCGCGCATGTTGATCCGGAACACGGCCTGGATCAGACGAAGTTACAACGCACAATCAACACTGCGATGCGGATGCTGGACAATGTGATTGATTACAATTATTACAGTGTGCCACAGGCAGAACACTCCAATCAGCAACATCGACCGGTCGGGCTCGGCATCATGGGCTTTCAAGATGCGTTGTACAAACAACGCCTGCCCTACACCAGCGAAGCTGCCGTGGCATTTGCGGATCGCAGCATGGAAGTCGTCAGCTATTATGCCATCCAGGCCTCGACCGACCTAGCTGCAGAACGCGGCACCTACCAGACCTTCCCCGGCTCACTCTGGAGCCAGGGCATTCTGCCGTATGATTCGATACGCCGCTTGGCCACAGAGCGTGGTGACTACCTGCAAGTCGATAACAGCCAGACACTGGACTGGACCAGTTTACGCGAACGGGTACAACAGGTCGGCATGCGCAACTCAAACACCCTGGCGATTGCACCGACAGCAACCATTTCTAATATCTGTGGCATCAGCCAATCCATTGAACCGACCTACCAAAACTTGTTTGTCAAATCGAACCTGTCAGGCGAATTCACTGTCGTGAACCCCTACCTGGTACAGGATCTGAAGACACGCGGCCTGTGGGATCAGGTGATGGTAAATGACCTGAAATATTATGACGGCTCAGTCCAGGCCATCGAACGCATCCCGGAGGATCTGAAACAACTGTATGCCACTGCGTTTGAAATAGATGCACGCTGGTTAGTCGAGGCCGCCTCACGTCGCCAGAAGTGGATAGATCAGGCGCAAAGCCTGAACCTGTACATGGCAGAACCCTCCGGTACTAAGCTGGACAACCTGTACAAGCTGGCCTGGGTACGCGGGCTGAAAACAACCTATTACCTGCGCTCAATGGGCGCAACCCATGTCGAAAAATCGACCATGGCCAACAGCCAGACAAATCAACTGAGTGCTGTCGGCGGCACCTATGGCACAACACCAACACCAGCGGCGTGCAGCATTCTGGACCCGGACTGCGAAGCCTGCCAATAATAATACTGATACCTGAAGGATGAACCTGACCCAACTGGAAAACGACTATTAAACCCCTGTTCTCTGCAGGCACACCACGTGCACTGCAACTATTTTTTGCTGTCGGTATCAGCTTGGCGCTGATGATATGGGACTCTCAGTACGCCTACCTGCAACAGGCACGGTCCGCCCTGACAGTACTGGCTTCCCCACTGCGCCTGATCGCCGAACTCCCGGTAACCGCCAACCTCAATATACAAAGCTGGCTCACCAACCGGTATCAGCTACAGGACGCAAACACACGACTGCGCCAGCACAACCTGCAATTGCAGGCCAGGCTACAAAAATACACCACGCTACAGGCTGAAAACCAACACTTACGCAAACTGCTGGGTTCATCCACTGATTTGCTGAGTGAACGGATGCTGATCGCACAGCTTTCTGCCATCGACCTGGATCCACACCAGCAACAAGTCATGATCAACAAAGGCACCCACGACGGTGCCTTTGTCGGACAAGCCGTACTGGACGCCGCAGCGGTGATGGGCCAGATCAAACAAGTCACGCCCTTTTCTGCCACTGTGCTACTGATTACAGATGCGAATCATGCCCTGCCAGTACAGATCGTGCGTAATGGTCTGCGCACCATTGCGGTCGGTACCGGGCGCATTGATGCGCTCGAACTCCCCTACCTGCCCGACCATACCGATATTCGGGTAGGCGACCAACTGGTAACATCCGGGCTGGGTGGTACCTTTCCGGCAGGCTATCCGGTGGCGACCATCACTCGGATAGATCGGCAACCTAACCAGATGTTTGCGTATATTCAAGCCGAACCCCTGGCCTATCTGGATCGCAGCCGCGAAGTTTTGCTGGTCTGGGAAGATAAACCGATGCTGGCGCGACACACTCCATGAAGCCATCCAGCCTGCTTCTGATCTGGCTCACCCTGTTATCTGCTCTGACCCTAACCATCGTACCGCTACCAGAGTGGGCTCGACCTTATCGACCGGAATGGGTCAGCCTGGTGCTGATTTACTGGTGCATCGCGCTACCACACCGCATCGGCATCGGCACCGGCTTCACCCTGGGAGTATTGCTCGACAGCCTGACAGGTACCCTATTCGGACAACATGCACTCAGCCTCAGCCTGCTGGCCTATCTGAGCTATGCCTTCCACACCCAGTTACGCGTGATGCCGCTCGGACAGCAAGCCTGGGCCGTGCTGTTACTGCTGATCATCGGCCATATACTGGATCAACTGATTATCGGCGCCACTTCACGCCTGTCACTGCAACCGGGTTACTGGTGGATACCCCTCATCAGCGCCCTGTTATGGCCCTGGATATTCGCAACACTGCGCAATCTGCGCCGCCACCACCGTATTCATTAACAGCAAAATAGTTTGCAACGCAAATAGCAAGTGCCTATAATCGGCGCACGATGTTATCTCGCTGGTTACAGCGCAGACAACCATTCGGGGGCGACACGGCATTCGACGTGAATCACAAAACCCTAGGGGCATGCCGAGGTACAGCACACCTCGTAAAACCAGCTGTCACTCTTATAGTTGCCAACGACGACAACTACGCACTCGCCGCCTAAACACCGGTAGAATGCCATCTGGCCGGAGCCGTGCTTATGCGTCCGGTGGATACTCTCGTAGTATTATCAGGTGTCATAACTCATAAGATCGCCATCTGACCAGTCCGGGACCTGATGGTTAAACTGATACCGGAATCGCAGCAGCACCGGCTATGTCATACCAGGCCATCTGTTGCTAAAACAACTGGCATGACTAAGCATGTAGAACCGACGGTGGCGGACTTGCGGACGCGGGTTCGACTCCCGCCGCCTCCACCAATCTCACGAGACACACATCTCTCCAACAAAAAAGGCCAACCGAACAGGGTTG
>JAHDCB010000051.1 GCA_020630035.1 Gammaproteobacteria bacterium | reverse complement strand
GATTACGCCCGACTGTTTCCTGTACATCATAGTTACCATCGCCATCAAAGTCCCACTCATAGGTTTCAATTGCCGCGCTAGTCGTATTGAAAGGCGTTAACTTCACGGTTAATGGTGCAAACCCTGATGCAGGATTTGCTACGGGCAGTGCTGATGTCGCAGGTTGTACTGTATACGTAAAGGTCTGAGATACTTTATTGCCTGCTTTATCCGCCACCTCTACCATGATTGTCAACACACCTGCCGTCCAGTAATTATTAGGTGCACCTGGTGTAACAGATAATTGTTGATTCTGGTAGCGGGCTGATTCCGACCGATCATTACCGTTCACTTTTACGATTAAACTTGCTTCATCGATATTTGATCTGGCATCTGTTATAGTATAAACCAGTGTTTTCTTAACATCAGTGATATTACTACGGTCCGCCGGATCAACAGCTTGTATTACCGGAGGTACGGTATCAACATTGTTACCACTGTTGTTACCTCCACCGCATCCAGCCAAAAAGACCAGAGATAATAATATTACGTAGTACATAACAGATACCTTTTCTCAAGACCAATTATACATATCATGAGTCATGTCTAAATTATACTCAGGCAACACTCCCAATTTCAGGGGGAATCTAATAATTCAGTTTCCGAAATGTTATCACAAGTAAAATCAATAATTTATATTCTTTCTGGGCGTAGAAAGCGAGTTAAAGACTAGTTAGCACCCACTTGAGGTCAACAAATAAATTTCTACTACGCCTGACTTTAAGCCAACCTCTGCTCTGTTTCGCAAGATAATGAGCCACTAGCCAACTTTAACAGCAAATCAGGTATAGTTGCAAGTGCCCCCAGATACGGCGCTATCGTCATCCGAACTGCAGAGCAATCAGCCTGCTTACGACGAACCTGTCGCGGAATATCTTCAGTCACATGACGGCCCGCTGACAAAAAATACGGCACCACCACCACCTCAGTCGCGCCCGCATCAATCGCCTGCTGAATGGCATCCGGAATGGATGGCTCCGCCATCTCCAGAAAGCCATGCGTCACCACCCCATAACGCGCACCAGCCTGCAACGCCACCTGCCGAGCCAACTCAGCCACCTCCACATTCGCCGCCGCACGGCGGCTGCCATGTGCCACTAACACCAGACCACGCATACTGGCACCCTCAACATGTTGCACCATATTCCGCTGCCAGCTCCTGCACAGCACCCCACACCTGAGCCACCGTAATCTGGTGCAAACAAGCCAGATGCCCCAATGGACATTCGCGCTTGCGGCAGGGACTACACTCAAGATCCAGATAAAAAACCCTGTGACACTGAGACAACGGCGGCGCAAATACAGGCGAGGTTGAACCATACACAGCAACCACCGGGCGCATCAATGCTGCCGCAACATGCATCAGGCCAGAATCATTACTCACCACCACCGTCGCAACAGACAACAACGCCACTGTCTCAGACAGCTTCAGGTGTCCGCTCAAATCTGTGCAAACTGCACCACACAGCTGCTGAATCTCCGCACAGGCCGGCTGATCCTGCTCTGAACCAAACAACCAGACCACGCCCCCTTGGCGTTGCCAATGCTGCGCCAATGCCGCATAAGAAGCCGCCGGCCAGCGCTTCGCCGGGCCATACGCCGCCCCCGGACATAACGCCAGCACAGGTGCAGAAACCACCAAGCGGCGTTGCTGCAACGCCGTCTGCACCTCAGCCGGTGATACCTGCAACTGAGGTGGGCTGACCACAGGCGCCTCAACCGCACCAACGGGCTGAGAAAGTGCCACAAAACGCTGCACCATCTGCGGCAGACGCTGCGTATCCAAATGTCGCACATCATTTAACAAACCCCAACGCCCCTCACCAAGCCAACCGGTACGTTGCGGAATACGCGCTGCCCAGGGTACCAACGCCGACTTCCAGGCATTCGGCAACACAATCGCCTGCTCATACCGCCCACGTAAAGACCTGCCCAGTGCCCAACGCGCCCGTAGCCCTAACTGACCATGCTCAAAGGGCGAACAGATGCCGGTACGCACCTCCGGCATATGGCGTAACAACGGCAAGCTCCAGGCCGGAGCCAACACATCAATCTGCACCTGTGACTGACGCTGCCTGAGTGCCCAAAACAAACTCTGCGCCATCACTATATCACCGACCCAAGACGGGCCAACTACCAGAATCGCCACTCACAAACTCCAGCTTATAAGGGTTTTGGCCAGATCAAACGATTCGTGCAGCGAGCGAAAAATGTACCCGAATTGACAGTCTTGTTACTATACTACTATGCTGCCACATTATATGTACATTTTTATGTACAGACCAAGGTTTTGGGAACTTCTATGAACGCTATAAGCTATACCGCTGCACGTGCCAACCTGGCAAAAACAATGGAAAAAGTATGTCATGACCACGACCCAGTCATCATTACCCGGAAACGAGAGCCTCCCGTAGTGATGGTATCGTTAGATGATTTTCAGGCAATGGAAGAAACTGCCTACTTACTGCGCTCGCCAGCAAATGCACAGCACTTGCTGGAGTCAATAGCGGAGCTTGAGGCTGGTGGTGGTACCGAGCATGAATTAACCGAATGAAACTCACTTTTTCCAGCAAAGCGTGGGATAACTATTTGTACTGGCAGAAAACTGACAAATCCATACTTAAACGCATTAACACTCTGATAAAAGATATTCAACGGGAGCCTTTTACAGGGGTTGGCAAACCTGAACAGTTAAAGCATGGATTATCCGGCTACTGGTCGCGGCGCATTAACGATGAACACCGGATTGTATACAAAGTAACAGACGATCACATTTTTATTGCGCAACTGAGATACCACTACAGCTTTTGACCTTTGATTCTGCCATCAGTTTTCTGTGAGTGCTGATGAAAAATCAGGGTATCAACCAACGCGATTGATGTTCGGCCAACCAACGCAGAGCCTGAGGCACATCGAACTGTTTTGCTGCATAGCCAATATCTAATAGTTCTTCAGGCAGAAGGTGATCATACTTTTCAGCTTGTTTCCGTTCTGCCGGAATCTTCTGCGCTAACTGGATGCCGGTTGGAGCCATGTCTTTGAGCAAAACTTGCAGAAAATCAACAATATCTTTCTGTTCAGACGATGTTTGCTGCACTTCAATCACACCATCTCTGTGGCTGGCGGTATAACCGCCATGTTCTAACAATGCAGTCAATGTTTGTACTAGTTTGTCGCCCATCCAAGGTATCAGATACACGCTCTTACCAATTCTGATCAGGGCACGTTGTTGTAGTCGCAGATCGCGAAAACAACGCAGTCCTTCCTGAAATAATTGCCCGGCTGTTTTATTCAACAAATTCAGACGCGTTCCATCTGGTGCAGACAGATGATGATCACCCCGGCAGTAATAGTCGTACATGGTTTGACGCACCTTGTCGTGCACACCACCATAGCCACCACCGGCAAAGGCTGGTTCACCACTATGCGCAGGCACAACATATATCACTTTTTTTTGCTCATTGATTTCAGTCACCTTCCAGCGCTTGCCTGCAAACACTAAACACTGCTCCGGGCGGCTGGCCATCACAAGCGGCAGGGTACCCAGATTTTTGCCGACATGTACCAAGCGATATTCTTCCGGGGCATGGAAGGCTGGATAGAAGGTATAGTGGCTGGTCAGTTTCTCGCCTTTAACATCCAGAATCAGTTCTCCGCTGGCAGGCTGTGTGATCCATTGTCTGGCACCCAGATGGCGCAACAGCGTTTTGAACTGATCCGGTGTGACCCGGTTAAACGGACCAGTCTTACACAATAGTTGCCAGAGTTGTTGCGGCTGTACCGCGCCCCACTGAGCTATCGTGGCCAGAATCTGATGGATCAGGGTAGAAAAATGCGTCTGCTGCATTTCCGGTGGTTCATACCATTTTTCCGCAATCAGCAGATGCAGCATAGCCAGGCTTTGCAGGTTCTGCAGCCGCAGATCGTTTGCCGGATCAAACGAATCAGCAGACTGATCTTCTTCTATATACACCCGCAGGATGGCAGCTGCATTGCGTCGCCCGGACCGGCCTAAACGCTGACGCAGGCTGGCAACACTGGGTGCCGGGTTAATCTGCGCAACAGACGTCACCTTACCCACATCAATGCCCATTTCGAGCGTCGTGGTACAGACTGCGGTAGTTGGCAGGTTGCCCTGTTGCAATCGTGCCTCCAGTTCCGCACGGTAGTGCTTGTCTAGCGAGCCATGATGTGGAAAAAATTCATTCGGCACTCCTGCCTGCTCGCATTGTTTGCTCAGACCAAGAGCATACTGTTCAGTTTTGCTGCGACTGTTGGCAAAGACCAGGTGAGTCTGTCCACGTAGTTGCTGGTATAAATGGGTTGTGATGCTGTCTGTCGGCAACGAGGTGGTCTGTTCAGCTTCTGACGTCTTACTGATCTGAACACGTGCCGGGTTGATATAGCCACGCTGTTGTATTTTGATTTCGGCATTGTTTTCCGTACCTTCCAGAACCTTGCAGGCAAAGTCCTGTGCCGGGCGCAGATAGAGCTTGGCCTGGATCAGGTCGCCCAGAGTTGCACTGAGTGCAATCCGCGGAATCGGTCGGTGCTGACGTTGCAAAAGATGCTCGAGCCGGTGCAGCAAAGATTGCAGATGATGCCCCCGTTCAGTACCAATGAACGTGTGGTATTCATCAATGATGATACAGTGCAAGCCTGTGAATGCGGCATTCATCCAACCAGAACTGGCACGCAGCATAAACATCGCTTCAAGTGCTTCCGGCGTGATCAACAACCCACCTGCCGGTTGACGTTTCGCCTGTTTCTTTTTCGCTGCTGAGCTATCACCATGCCAGGGCGTCAGCGGCTGTCCGATACTGTCAAACAGACTTTCCAGTCGGTGGAACTGATCATTGATCAACGCCTTCAGCGGACTGAGACACAGAACCCCGAAGCCATTGTTCTGTTCAGCAATCGCACTGCAGGCCGGAATAAAGGCAGCTTCTGTCTTACCCGCTGCGGTTGCAGCACTGATGATCAGATCCGTGTCTGCGGCCAAAATCGGCGAAATCGCCTGTTTTTGCACATCCCGCAGATCAGGCCAACCCTGCTGGTATATCCAGCGTTGTACTGCCGAATGCAGTTGGTTATATGGCATGTGGTTTACAGACGAAAGCTGGTCAGTTCGTCAGACGCTGCACCATCTGGTTGCGGCATATCTGTGGCCTGTTCCAGTGGAATATCAATCGTCTGAATAAGGTCGTTCCAGGCCTGATCCGGATGTTGTTCCAGCACTGCCAGCATGTCAAGAAAGGCCTTGATCGTATGACGCGGTGTGCGGAAATAGGCCTCGCCGATCCTAATCTGGCAATGGTGTAAAAACGCTTTCAGTGCCTCATCCGGCACCAGGTAACGATCCGGATCACCACTGGCAAACACATGGCGCAGGTTATGCAGCAGCAAATAGAGCTCTTCTGGCGTCAGGCTCGCCAGATGCAGGCAGGGTGCGTCGTAATCTATCACGTCAGCCTGCTGCGCAAAGCTATTCGCTGCCAGGCGAGAGCGCAATGCCTCATAGCTGTACAGTCCTTTTCGAGTATCGGTGAGAAATTCCGGTGTGCCGCCAAGCAGAAAGCCCAGATACGACGCACTCCCCTGCAGACAGTCGTTCAACATGCGTAGCACTTGTTCATAATTCGCCGTGCGTGCCTGAGTGTTGTGCAGTTTGTACAAGTTCACCATTTCATCCAGATTCACCAATAATCCGGCATAACCGGCCTGGCGTACGAACAGGCTCATCAGTTTCAGGCCATCGTAAAAATTTGTATCGCCGATAATTGCGCTGACACCCAGCGCCTTTTTCGCTTCGGTCTTTGTACTGTATTCTGCCCGTAGCCAACGAATGGCATCACTTTTTAAGTGTTCATTACCTGTGTCATGACCCTGCCAATAGGCGGCAATGACTTCAGCAAACTCATAGCCGCCGACATAATCGGTTAACGCCGAGAGTTGCTGCCGGATTACATTTTCCACGCTGGTCTGGGTACGATCCGCCTGTTGTTTCGCCCGGGTGATAAATTTTTCGACCAGACTATGCAGCGCATTGCCTTCCGGGCTGGTGCGCGTCGCCAGGTTACGCATCAGCTCAGCATACAGATTGCGTGCCTGCCCCTGACTCGCCTGAATACGCCGGTCTGGTGATAAATCTGCCTGTGCAATCACCAGCTTTTTTTCCAGCGCAATGGCACGGATCACGCTCAGAAAAAATGTTTTGCCCGCACCATACTCACCAATAATCAGGCGAAAAGCTGCACCACCTGCCACAATGCGCTCCAGATCGCGGCATAAGGCCTGAACCTCTTGTTTACGCCCGATCTGGATATGCTGAATACCGATGCGCGGGGTAACTCCGGCCTTTAAGGACTGAATGACTGCATCACGCTCTCTGGCGCGCAAAGGTCTGGCACTCATACGATTCTCCTAATGTGCAAATTATCTCAATAATCCAGCCGACATTTATCCTGGCAAACACCGGGGCTCTTGGTTTTATATACAACTGATTTCAAAACCAGTGCAGTGGAGCCAGAGGGCATGTACTGCTTATAACTGCGTGACAGCAGTTCAAATATAATCACTACCCAAAGTAATAACTTGGAACGCTTGAATCAAGATAGACTGTTTCTTTCATTTAGTTCATCAATCTAAGCGCACTGAGCTCTGCGACCAGTTCCTGATCCACATAACACGGATCACCCACTTCTAGCACCGGTGCATCCACCTGTTCATACGACCAATCATTGATCACCTCCAAGGCACCTTCCGGCATCAGACCTAATGGTTGGCACTGTTGCTGTAAGGCATCTCGGGACCAATCCGACCGCGTAATCAATCTGTCGTATAGGGCCTGATGTGCTATATCCAGCTCGCTGCTCAGATAACTCGAAGCAGTTTCTGCAGGCGGCACTTCCGGTTCTTCTCCTTCCGCAAAGATCGCTGCCAACACTGCCTGTACTTCGTGTGTTTCTGCTGTCAACCGGTTGAGCCGCTCTGTGTCGAGCACAAGTTCTGCCGCACTGGTCGATACAGCCTGTGGTTCTGCCTGCTCCGGTTGTGATCCGAGCAACTGATCCAGATCCTGTCGTACCAGTGCTATGTCTAGTCCGAGGGAACGATACAGTTTTTCCAATTGGCGAATCTCCGCCGATGCAATGACACCATCAGATAACGCGACCTGTAACAATATCTGGCTGATCGCATGCTGTTCTGTCGCACCAATCGTGGCAAATAACGCCTTCAGCCCGGCTGTACTGGCCGGTGTCTGTAACCGCCAATACAGATATGCTTGCAAAGATCGCCTTTCTATCTCGCTTAATTCGGTATTTGCCTGAATCAGGTGTTCCAGCACTTCCACTTCAGTCTGATGAACTTCCTGATCTATGCTGGCCACCATCGCACCCAGGCGTAACCGGGCTGCTGTGGAGGCAAATGCTGTTGAAGGGGAAAAATCAGTACCATGTCCACCGGCAAATAATACGATTTTACCATCCAGAGCTGGGCTGGCATGGTGATAACGCCGGTCCGGCGCCATCCCTACACCCATCTTTTCTAATACATCAGCTAATAATTCAGCACTTGTTTTGTTTATCTGAGTAGGTCGACAAGCACCAAAAAAATGTAGTACGTCTGATAATGAAACTAAACACCATAAGTTACCTGTTAATTGAGTTTTTACCCAGTTTTGCAAACAATTGAACGCATCACAATCAGCGTATTGAACAATCTCGTCAGGCAGTTTGCTGATCGCATTGAGTGAGTTTGACTGGTTATCTTTCACTCCGATAAATCGGCTGTAGGCCTCCAGTTCAGTTGTACAGGCTTCCGCCAGTTTCATCAGTCGACTGAACGGGCGCTTCAGGTAGCTGGCATCCGGCAGATCCAGCGGTATCGCCGGATATCCTCGTAACGACTCACTCGCGGATCGATATTCCAGCCTGAGCCGGGCCTTATTCTGTTTCACCACCAAACCGTCGCCAAAATGTTGTTGAAAACGCAGCTTGAATAGCCGATCAAATAACTTAGCACATCGTCGCGCCGGGGTGCGCAGATTAAATTCCGGGTGACTGCGAACCCAGGCCAGCGCCAGTCGAGCCGGAACCGGCTCACCCGCCTGGATGGTCACTCCCAGAGCATACTGAAATGCGGCATTAAAGTTTCTACCGGTATACAGGATATCTAGTTCAGGTAGCTGATAATCCATCTGATGTATATGATGTATATGATGTAACACTTGTATATGCGTGATCAGGTTCGTCGCATAGTTGTTGAAGGAACGATTGTGCGCATAAATCGTACGCAGCCGCATGATTTCATGTAACAACGCGGTGCGTTCATCCGCTGAGACTGCTTCTGCAATATCATCTGTCAGTAAACGCCGCTCCAGTCCGTAAAAATACAGGAACACGTAGCCGATATAGGTCGACGGATCGTCCCGATCACTCATCAGCCAGTGCAGATAAGCAGCCCGACTGCGCGGATCAATATCATCGTAGTTCGGCCAGTAGCCGACTGACTCACCGGCCCGATCCGGCTGTATCCAGTCAACCGGCAAAGCCGGATTGACCAGTGCAGTCTCTGTCCGTTGCTGATCTGAGCTGAGTAAGACCTCGCCATAATAAAACCAGCCTCCATGAATCTGCCGCCCGGCAACCATGACAGTCTCATCAGGCATCAGCCAACGTCCGGCCTCACCAGTATCGGATGACGCAACGTCATCAACTGTTGGCTCTGTTGCCAGTAGCCGGAAGTGACGCAGGTCTTCCGCTGGTGTCGTCGTCGGCTGATCTGTGGCTGCGAATGCTGTCAATTGCACAGCCGCTGGCGCATCTTCCTCCCGCCAGGTTGCCAAGGTGTCGTCTCCGACCTCTTCCGGTACAGATGCTGCTGGTTCTACACTGGGTTTGGTTTCCGATTCCTTATGATCCGATGAACGGCGTCCCCGCTTAATGATGAACACAAACACTACCAGGCAGATCAGTAACAAAATCAGAATATCTGTGAGATCCATCAGGGTACCTATGTAAGTCTGTTTACGAACGGCTGCACCCACGTCACAGGATGTGTCACTGTGGCGCCTTATGACATATCATCAGAACGGCACATCATCGTCAAAGCCATTGTTCGCCACCGGGGGCTGCGCCGCCGGTGCGCCGCCGGATGGTGCTGCCGGTGCCGAACTCGCAGCAAAATCGGCACTACCTCCGGCACGGCTATCCAGCATCTGCATATTGTCCGCAATCACTTCGGTGGTATACCGATCCTGTCCTTGCTGATCCTGCCACTTGCGGGTCTGGATACGGCCTTCAATATAGACCTTACTACCTTTCTTCAGGTACTCACCCGCGATCTCAGCCAACCGGCGGAACATTACCACCCGGTGCCATTCGGTACGTTCTACCGGCTCACCTGTGCTTTTGTCCTTCCAGCTTTCAGACGTGGCAACGCTCACGTTGCACACTGCTGAACCGCTCGGCATGTAGCGGACTTCCGGGTCTTGTCCCAGATTGCCGATCAGAATAACTTTATTGATACCTCTGGCCATAACAAAATCCTATATAATTCGCTCCTGATTTGGGTCACGTGCCAATGCACGCTCCGATGGCCAAATCATACAGGACTCTCCCCCACGGCATAACCGGGAATACAGGCCATGCTGGATGCTTATCTGCCCATTCTGATTTTTATCGGCCTCGGCTTGTTCGTTGGTGTCGCTGCCATCGGTATCGGCTTTGTGCTTTCTCCCAGTGCCCCGAATGCCGCCAAAAGCTCTGCCTACGAATGTGGCTTTGCTGCATTTGAAGACGCACGCATGAAATTTGATGTGCGCTATTATCTGGTTGCGATTCTGTTCATCATCTTCGATCTGGAGATCGCCTTTCTGTTTCCCTGGGCCGTCGTTCTGGATCAGATCGGCATGACTGGCTTCTGGGCGATGATGATCTTTCTGGGAATCCTG
>JAHDCB010000213.1 GCA_020630035.1 Gammaproteobacteria bacterium | reverse complement strand
GACCCTGCGCCGCTGGTCAACCGATGGCACACAACTGGCTTGTTGTACCGGACACACTGACTGGGTACGCCACGTGATCCAGCTCGCCGATGGCACCCTCGTCTCCGCCTCACGCGACCAGACCCTGCGCCGCTGGTCAACCGATGGCACACAACTGGCTTGTTGTACCGGGCACTCCGACTGGGTGTTCCACGTGATCCAGCTCGCGGATGGCACTCTCGTCTCCGCTTCTGACGATGGCACTTTGCGCCACTGGGATCTGGACACTGGTCGCTGCACTGCATACTGGCAAACATTACAACACGGCTATTCCGCCGTCGTAGACCCGGCAGGCATCCACCTGCACAGCGACACGCCAATCCGTACCACCGAGTGGCAGGACAACCGCGTACCGAGCGACCCGAACCTGGCCCGATATGCCGGCTTTCTGGTAGATGGGCAACGACTGGATGCCTGGCGTTTTCCGCAGGCACTGCGCTGGCCAGAACCAGACCCCGCAGGTGAGTACCATCGACTGACCCTGCTCTGGCCCGACGGCTACGATCCGACCCGGGTACTGGGCCAGATCGTCACCCGCTAAGACCATCCGCCCAGTACGTTGCCGCTGCAACCACAGAAGCTGGTCAAATCAGATCACTCTGCAGGCCAGTGGTAGCAGTGAGATTGCACGCAGGCTTGCACAGTCTCCGATCCCGGTAAATTTCGATATTCGCCGGGTGTTGTCTGATCCCCACGGGACGGTGACAGTTACCAGGATTCCAAAAGGACGTTTCGAGGGTTGCTCTGCCCGGACCGGAAACGCCGCAAACTGACTTCACTGGCATGCCAGAGACTGCACTCCAGCACCAATTGGAGCCGGTAACCAGAACAAACACCTTCACACTGTCTGATCCGGTGCTCGAAGAACGTGTGAAAATCCTGAACTTTGCGCAGCCTGGCTGGGAACATGAAACAGCCGAAACAATAAAGGAAATGATCTGGGAAACAAACCGGAAGCGTCTGGTTATCCGGCGGCGCCGACAAGACAATAGCTGGCGTGCTTTTCATCATAATTCAATCCGGTCAGACTTAATTGATTGCGGCAGCTACCGCTGACCTGAGCTGACATCAACTGCAACCATTACCTTATTGAATCGCACTCAGCCACAACAATAAGCAACACAAATCATGTTATTTTCAGAACTACTGGACCCGGTTTTCCAACGAACCTTCAGTGCCTCATATCTGGGTATTGAGCGACGCATAGAACTCGCTTTAACACCTGTATACCGGGATCCAACCTCTCTCCGCTACCATATGGTAATCATGAAACGTAGTGGAAACACACATCAGGCATCAGATAAACATAAGCTATTTACTTACTTTAATGCCTATGATACGGTGTTGAATGGAAAACGCGAATTAATCTCAACCCGCTACCACAACAGACTTTACAAGGTAAATTATGCAGAAGAATTAAACACATCAGAAATCCAGATATTTATTTGTGGCCTGGCCGAAGAACCGAATAATGATAATACCACAGGGCACTATTTAGTAGGTTTTATCCTGATAGATGGATTAAACCCGGAAAAAGTAAATATCCTCCGGCAAAGCCGGAGGCTTTATTTTGTGAACCGCTCAAAG
>JAHDCB010000050.1 GCA_020630035.1 Gammaproteobacteria bacterium | reverse complement strand
CCTGACGGGTAACGCTCTGTGAGTAAGGTGGCACAACCACCCTCGTGGTCATTCCCACCAGAATGACACCGTGGTATGGCAAACTTTGCCAGGATTGCCCATGCTCCGGCAGCACTTCTGCGACCAGGCGTTCTGATTGGCTGCTAATCTGTCCAATCCGATCCCTAGGGGGCGTTCTCAATTAGCTGAGTGGAAATGATTTTGGCTCTTTTCCGCGCTGAGTGTCTGCGCTAGTTTTTTCAGGGCTGTACAAAGTGTCTGGTCTTTAATATAGCAAGCGCTGTCGCTGACAACCTGGGCCTGCTTGCGAGTACAGCGGTGCTGCGCAGGCGGGGCTGGGCGAAGCAGGTCGGTAGGATTGAGTGTCGGTCGACTATATACCCGGATAGTTGAGATGCTGGGATATGTGGTGCGTAAATGTTGTAGCAGACGGGGTGCCTGGTAGCGTAGCTGATCAGCCCAGACCGGGCTGTCTGCTGCCAGTATCAGCTGGGTGTGTTGCCAGGCAGCGTTGTGACAGTGAATGGATAACGGGGCAGGAAGCCATTGCTGCACCTGTCGCAACAGTCGCTGTTGTTCCTGTAGCCGGGTGCGTAGTTGGCGTAATGGCGGGTGTTGTTGCAGGTAATGCTGCAATGAGTCAGGCATTATCGATAGTTGAGCAGGTTGGTTGTTGTCGCCTGCTCAACCGGACTGGTTATTTACGCCAGGGCCTTAATCTGGGCATTCAGACGTCGCTTATGTCGGGCGGCCTTATTTTTATGGATCAGGCCGCGATTTGCCAGTCGATCCAGAATCGGAGCGGCTGTCTGGTAGGCCTGCTGGGCAGATGCCTTGTCGCCGTTATCAATCGCGTGTACGACTTTTTTCAGATAACTCCGCATCATACTGCGACGGCTGGCGTTATGTTGGCGCGCTTTCTCGGCCTGACGTGCGCGTTTGCGGGTTTGTGCGGAGTTGGCCACGAAGATTCCTCAGTCAATATATCAGGTTTAAGAAACAGGATAGTGCAAAGTTTACACAGCCGCACTATTCTCTAAGTCAGCAGATATCTTGTCAATCATTATTTTTTTCTTTGCTGGTTGCAACCGGGGCAGAGGCCGTTGTTGCTGTTTTGCGGGTCCGCACCTGCTGCATCCGTGGTTTAGGTACTGTCGCTGGTTTTGTACCGGAAGGCTTTACTGGCTCTGGTTTTGGCTGAGTGGGTGCCGGTTTTTTTGGTGCAGCAGCGGGGGGCGTAGGTTTTTCAGGCGTGCGCGTACGTACCTGCTGTATCCGTGGCTTTGGCTCAGAGGCTGGTTGGATTTCTGCCGGAGACTTCTTCCGGGTCGCAGATGGTGTTGCAGAGGTTTGCGATGTTTCGGTTTTGTCTGTGGCAGGTTTGCGAGGCTTTGGCGGCTGAGCCTCGTTTCTGGGTGTTGTGGTGTTGTGTTGGGGCTTGGGTGCAGTTGCCTGAGTGGCCGGTGACTGGTCAGTAGATGTTGTCCGTGGTTTGGCGGTGTTGGTATCTCTGTTAGGGCGACGGTTGGTGCGCCTGCGCCTCGGTGTTTTTGTTACTGGCGGTTGTTGTTGCTCACGGTTTGCGGTGGTGTCCGCCGTATGCGACTGTGGTGCCGGTGCAGTATTTGCCCCGGTCTCGGCTTTAGGTTGCTGGCGGCGCTGCTGTGTTGCCTGAGAGCGAGGGCCATTCCTGTTATTGCGTCGCCGGCTCGGGTGACGAGAGTTTTTGCGCCCACTGGATTCTTTGCCATCCATAACGGTAATAGATTCTTTTGCCAGTTGCCGGGTAAACAGAGCGTGCAGCCATTGTTTTACCTTGGATGCCTTTTGTTCAGCCTGAGGGGCCGGGGAAGCAGGCACAATATTTTGTACCTTAGGTTGGTTGTGGGCGGTCTTTTTTGTGGGCTTGGTTGGCAGGCGGGTGTAAAAATCAGCCGGTGGGTCAATCTGACGGTAACTGCGGTGGCGTGGTGACTCGCTGTTTTTCGGTACGCGTAAGCGTTGTATGCGGTAGGCAGGTGTTTCCAGGTGCTTATTTGGTAGTAATATCACTGCACACTTCAGGCGAGCTTCCATACCCAGAATCATCTGGCGCTTTTCGTTCAGCAGATAGGTGGCAACTTCTACCGGTAATTGCGCCTGTACGCTCTGCGTGTTTTCTTTCAGGCAGGCTTCTTCAATCAGTCGCAGAATAGACAATGCCAGTGAATCAATGCTGCGAATGTGACCCTCGCCTTCGCAGCGGGGGCAGACCTGGTGGGATGAGTCTCCCAGTGAAGGCCGGATACGCTGGCGTGACATCTCCAGCAGGCCGAAGCGGGAAATTGTGCTGATCTGCACGCGGGCACGGTCTTCTCGCATACATTCGCGTAAGCGCGCTTCAACTTCGTTTTGGTTGCGTTGTATCGACATATCAATAAAATCGATCACAAACAGGCCACCCAGATCGCGTAGGCGGAGTTGCCGGGCGACTTCTTCTGCCGCTTCTAAGTTGGTTGAAAAAGCGGTTTCTTCAATGTCAGCACCCTTGGTGGCGCGCGCTGAATTAATGTCAATTGCGGTCAGTGCTTCGGTATGATCAATGACGATTGAACCGCCGGACGGCAGGCGCACCTGACGGGAAAAGGCGGACTCAATCTGTGATTCAACCTGATAGTGTGAGAATAGCGGAACAGCTTCCTGATGCAGTCTCAGCTTATGCTCATTCTGTGGCAGTACTTGTTGTACAAATAGCTTAGCACGCTCGAATGCGGCGGCATCATCCAGCACAATTTCAGCAATATCGGCCCGTAGTCGGTCACGAATCGTGCGTACAATCAGGTCGCTTTCCTGATAGATCAGGAATGGGGCACTGTGCGCCTTCGCCGAGGTTTCTATTGCTTGCCACAGGTGCAGCAGGTAATCCAGATCCCACTGTAATTCTTCCGGGCTTTTGCCGATTCCTGCGGTACGCACGATCATCCCCATGCCATTCGGCACTTCCAGGTTGCTCATGGCAGCCCGTAGGTCGGAGCGTTCCTGCCCGTCTATCCGGCGGGAAATACCACCGGCACGAGGGTTGTTTGGCATCAGTACCAGGTAGCGCCCGGCCAGGGATGGGAAGGTGGTCAGGGCGGCCCCCTTATTACCGCGTTCTTCTTTTTCGACTTGAACAATCAGTTCCTGACCCTCATTTATCGTGCCACGGGAACGTGCGCCTGAGTCATTATCGGCTGCGGTTCCGCTGAAATAGGTCCGCGCGATTTCCTTCATCGGCAAAAAGCCGTGGCGTTCTGCGCCGTAATCGACGAAAACAGCCTCCAGACTGGGTTCTACCCGGGTGATCCGGCCTTTATACAGGTTCGCTTTTTTCAGTTCACGACCAGGGACTTCAATATCGAGGTTATCTAGTTTTTGTCCATCGACAATCGCAACACGCACCTCTTCTGGTTGCGTGGCATTTATTAAGATCCGTTTCATTAAAAGTTAAAACTCTGGGTAATCAATCGGTAAAATCACCTCACATGAATCACAATACTGTACCACCGTCAGTACGCTACCTGCGTATCTCTGCGGATCGCGCCGGACAACGGCTGGATAATTTTTTGCTGACACACCTGAAAGGTGTGCCCAGAAGCTGGGTCTATCGTGTGATTCGTCGTGGTGAGGTACGTGTGAATAAGGCGCGTGCTAAGCCGGGGCAGACCCTGGTTGTGGATGATCAGGTCCGCATTCCGCCAGTTCGCCGGAATTCTTCGCCGCTGCGGTCACCAGGCAAGGTCTGGCAGCAGACGATAACCCGCGCTATTCTATACGAAGATGAGACATTACTGGTGCTGAACAAACCGAGCGGTGTTGCGGTGCACGGCGGTAGTGGTGTGAATCACGGTGTTATTGAAATACTACGGAGTCTGCATCCCAGCCACGCTGACTGGGAGTTGGTGCATCGTCTGGACCGTGATACATCCGGTTGCCTGCTGATTGCCAAAAAACGTGCTGTGTTACGCCAGTTGCACGCCTTGCAGCAACGTCAGCACATTCACAAGCGCTATCTGGCGCTGGTGGCCGGGCACTGGCCGGAATCGTGCCATCAGGTAGCAGAGCCACTGCGTAAAAATATTTTGCACAGTGGTGAACGGCTGGTCAAAGTCGCTGCTGATGGTAAGTTTGCGCGCACACACTTTCGGATACAACGTCGTGTCGGCCCCTATACGCTGGTTGAAGCGCGTTTAGAGACCGGGAGAACGCATCAGATTCGGGTGCATACAGCCCATATCGGCACACCCATTCTGGGCGATGACAAATATGGTGATTTGCGCCACAATCAGATGCTCCGGCAGCAAGGGCTGAAACGGTTATTTCTGCACGCCTGGCAGATACGTTTTCGTTGGCCGAATGCCGCAGGCTATTATCATTTTACTGCACCTTTGGCTCCCGAGTTGCAACATTTTATTGACCAACGACAGGCTCCCGGACGATAGCATGGATAAAACCTACGACCCGCAAGCGATTGAACAACATTGGTACGACACCTGGGAGCAGAATGGTTGGTTTGCACCAGATCCGGACGCATCGGGTGCGCCATACTGCATTATGATCCCGCCACCGAATGTCACCGGCAGTCTACATATGGGACACGGTTTCAACAATATGGTGATGGATACACTGGTTCGGTTCCAGCGGATGCGTGGTCGTCCGACCTTATGGCAACCGGGTACAGACCATGCCGGTATCGCGACTCAGATGGTGGTCGAGCGACAGCTGGAAGCAGCAGGAGAATCGCGTCACAGTCTGGGGCGGGAGGCGTTTATTGAGCGCATACATGCCTGGAAACAGACTTCAGGTGGTGCGATTACCCGGCAACTGCGTCGTCTGGGTTCGTCACTGGATTGGGAACATGAACGTTTTACGATGGATCCCGGGCTGTCCCGCTCAGTGCAGGATGTCTTTATCCGGCTGCATGCAGAGGGTCTGATCTATCGTGGTAAGCGCCTGGTGAATTGGGATCCGCTGCTGGGCACCGCAGTCTCCGATCTGGAAGTGCTGGCCACTGAAGAGGCAGGTTCGTTATGGCATATCCGTTATCCGCTGAGTGCGGGGGATGGTCATCTGGTGGTGTCAACCACCCGGCCGGAGACATTGCTCGGAGACTGTGCGGTTGCAGTTAACCCGGAAGATATTCGTTACCAGCATTTGATCGGACAGACCGTTGATCTGCCACTGACCGGGCGCCGGATTCCGGTGATTGCGGACGAACACGCTGACCCTGAATTTGGTACCGGTTGTGTCAAGATTACCCCGGCACATGACTTTAATGACTATGCTGTCTGGCAGCGTCACCAGGCTGACCCGGTGATACAAAACTTACCCCACAGTGGATTGATCAATATTCTGACACCAACGGCGACCATTCGTACCAACCAGGCAGATGAAGGAGAATTGATTCCGACTGCCTATATTGGCCTGGATCGGTATGCAGCGCGTGCACAGATCATCGCTGATCTAACCGCACAGGGTCTGCTGGCACAGACAGTTGAACATACGCTGATGGTGCCGCGCGGAGACCGTTCCGGTAGTGTGATAGAGCCGTTGCTCACAGATCAGTGGTATGTGCGTATGGCACCGTTGGCGGAACCGGCAATTGAGGCAGTCAACACCGGGCAGGTGCGCTTTGTGCCGGATAACTGGAAGAATACCTATTTTGACTGGATGCACAATATTCAGGACTGGTGTATCAGCCGTCAGATCTGGTGGGGCCACCGTATTCCAGCTTGGTATGATCCGGATGGTCAGGTGTATGTCGGGCACTCGGAAGAGGAAGTGCGCGCGCAACATCATGTGCCACCGGATGTTCTATTGCGTCAGGACGAAGATGTGCTGGATACCTGGTTCAGCTCGGCGCTCTGGCCCTTCTCAACCCTGGGTTGGCCGGAACAGACCGAACGTTTGCGGCAGTTTTATCCGACCCAGGTACTGGTGACCGGATTCGACATCATCTTTTTCTGGGTGGCACGGATGATCATGTTCGGCCTGAAATTCATGGGCGATGTGCCATTTCGTGAAGTGTATGTCCACGGGTTGGTGCGGGATGCACAAGGCCAGAAGATGTCAAAGTCGAAGGGCAATGTGCTGGATCCGATCGACCTGATAGATGGCATTACGCTGGATGAATTGCTTGCCAAGCGGACTCGTGGTCTGATGCAGCCACAACTGGCAGATCAGATTGTTGCACAGACCCGGCGCGAATTTCCTGCAGGTATCCCGGGCTATGGTACAGATGCACTGCGCTTTACTTTTGCAGCCTTAGCATCGACCGGGCGTGACATCAGATTTGATCAGGGCCGCATGGTCGGTTATCGTAATTTTTGTAATAAATTGTGGAATGCTGCACGTTATGTGTTGTTGAATACCGAGCAGCAGACTGATTCTGGTGCAACAGCAAAAGAACTGTCTCTGGCAGATCGCTGGATTCAGGCGAAGCTGCAACAAACCATTCAAACGACCACCCAGGCGCTGGAACAGTATCGCTTTGATCAGGCAGCCCAGGCACTTTATGATGCGATCTGGCACCATTATTGCGACTGGTATCTGGAGCTGAGTAAAACCACATTACAAGATGCAACCGCGTCTGCTGCCCGGCAGCGTGGGACGCGTCAGACCCTGGTGCAGGTGTTGGAAGTGTTGTTGCGCCTCACCCATCCGATTATGCCGTATATTACTGAGGCTATCTGGCAACAGATTGCACCACTGGCTGGTGTACAGGGGCCGACCATTATGCGGCAGCCCTATCCTGAGGCCGATCCGGGGCTGGTAGATCCTGCTGCACTGGCAGATATGGACTGGGTGATGGGCTGTATACTGGGTGTACGCCGGATTAAGGGCGAAATGAATATCTCACCGGGCAAAGCAGTGCCGGTGATTCTGGCCAGGACACAGTCAGCAGATCGTGAGCGGGCTGAACAATATGCGTCCTATCTGCACAAACTGGGCAGAATGGAGACAATCACTATCCTCGGTACCGATGAAGTAGCACCGGAAGCAGCAACAGCTCTGGTCGGCGATATGCAGCTGCTGATTCCACTGGCTGATCTGATCGATCCGGTTGCTGAATGTGCCCGCCTGACAAAACAACTGGAGCAGCGTCAATCTGACATTCTGCGGATCAGGCGTAAGCTGGAAAACCCGGGCTTTATTGCAAAGGCACCGGCGGCTGTGGTGCAGAAAGAACGGGATAAATTAGCCGAAGCTCAGGCAGCGCAAGTCAGCCTGACGCAACAAATTGACCAGCTGAAAGGGATTATTGCGGCATGACACAACCGATCTTTATCCTGTCGGACCATACCGGGATTACGGTGGAGGCACTGGCGAAGGCATTGTTGGGTCAGTTTGATGGCGCGGATGCGCATTGTGCGGTCTACCCGTTTTTAGACACACCGGACAAGGTGGCCGACATTATCCGCAAGATTAATCAGGTTGGTCAGACGCAAAAGACGCAACCCCTGGTGTATTCCAGTATGGTAGACGAAGCACTGCGCACACAACTCCTCAGTTGCCAGGCGCGAGTATTTGATATCTTCGATACATTTCTGCCGGCACTGTCGCAAAGTCTGCACCTGCCTAGTGGCAGCCATGTGGGCCGGGCGCATGGTATGGGAGATAGTGCGACCTATGATCAACGGGTTGCTGCGGTTAATTTTGCGCTGCAGTTTGATGATGGTGGGCGTATTAAAGGTCTGGAGCAGGCAGACCTGATTCTGATTGGCGTGTCGCGTTCCGGCAAAACACCAACTTGTTTATACATGGCGATGCAATACAAGGTGTGTGCGGCTAACTATCCGTTGACTGAAGATGACCTGAACTCCGAAAGCCTGCCTGCTCCGTTAAGACCGCTGCGTGCTAAACTGATCGGGCTGGATATCACGCCGGATCGATTGCACCATATTCGTGAAGAACGGCGCGCTGGATCAAGTTATGCAGACCTGGCCCAGTGCCGGCGGGAAACAAAGGCAGCGAAGGCACTGTACGGCACGCATGACATTCCTTACATCAGCAGTACCGACTACTCGATAGAAGAGCTGGCCACGGCAATTTTGCAGTTACGTAAGGTTGCCCGCGTCGTGCAATAATAACCAGGGGGCGTTCTCAATGCCATTCAGCTAATTGAGAACGGGTGCGATTCAAACTGATGTGGTAGCAAATCACCACATCAGTTGAAAGAGGCGGCATGCGTCGGTCATGAGCTGAGGTTGATTATTTTTTTCATCTGGCTAATACAACAATACACAACGACAAGACTGGAAAACTGATATGCAGATTGAGTTACCGGGCTCTCATGCTGAAAGGCTACAACAATACTGTCATAAAGTACATGTCAGCGAATCAGAGATTATATGTCAGGCCTTAATTCAATTTTTATCGGCAGTAGAAAAGCCACAACAGAAATTATCTGAACATGCTGCTTTTGGTTGCTGGCATGACAAAAAACAAGAAGGTTTGAAGTATCAACAGCATTTGCGTGATGAGTGGCCAGATGACCAGCGCAATATTTGATACTAACATTGTCATTGATGCTTCAATTTTTCATGCATCTGCCATCACCCTTTTTGTAATTTATGATACGGTGGATAGCATCTCATTAAAGTGCCTTTTGTCTAACTTTTCTATCCAGGTGAAAATATCTGAAATTATAGCACTGCTTTCGCCAATCTGATTTTCAAAGAAATCCTCATTGGTTTCAATAATGTCATAATGTGAGTATTGATTGATGAATTTTAGTATTTTCTCTTTACTTTCATCTTCTGGGTTTTGACTGGCAGCAACAGCTTCATTGAATAATTGAGAAAAATTTCCTCTGTTTTTAGGAAACTTAAATGAAAGAAAGGCCTCAAGTAGTTTGCGAGAAAGATTAGCCGCCAGAAAACAGTCGTCTGTATCAAATGCTCGCTGATTCCGCAATGAAAATAACCGCGAAAATATATAGTGATATTCTGATCCATAAGACACTAACGCCGCTTCAGCATTCGCAAATATTGCCGATCTTGGTTTTGTGTTATTTGCTTTGATCGTATAAAGGTTAGCAATATTCGGGTTATTTTTTTTGTTCTTACGCGTAATCCAATCCCGTATTAGCTTGAAGAATGTGAAATTGTGGGTAAGCACGAACAGTTGCTTAGCTTTTCCACAATTCATTTGCATAAATGAATACGCATGGAAAAGGTGATTTGAATCGAAGCTTGAAATAGGGTCATCTACGACAATAATTGTTTTTTCAATGTCGTTGTTGTTTTCTTTCAGCTTTGTAATGAAGTAGACAAACGCAATAGCTGTTTTTTCGCCTTCGCTCAAGTTTCCGTCAACCGGATCAGAGTTATTGCGAAGTATTTCATAGCCTTTTTTGGCTTGATTAAAATGAAGAGTTAAGTCGTTTCGACCAAGAAATTTGTGCAGTGATTCGTTAAATTGGTTTGCTCCAAAGCCTTCATGTGATAGTGAGTTTTCAAGAGCTAGAATCTCGGATTTTCGATCCGTTATGGTTTTGTTTAACTTGTTATTTTTTTGTGTGCGGTCAATAATTTTCCTTTTCTTTTCGTGATAGCCGAAAGTCTTAATTTTATTAGTCGTGTAATGGATCTCAAGCTGTTTCTTGGCCTTGTCAGTCTCCTCTTTGAAGTTGTCTGATTTGTAATTGTGTTTTTTTACAGTTGTACTAATCGCATGCATGGCAGCATTGAAAGCTTTTATTGAAGACGCATTGATTGCTTCAACCGTTAGCCCCATTTCAAGTGGATTTTCTTTCTTTTTTTCCAGAATAGCACGCCAAACTGATATTTCCTTGTTTAGGACTATTGTCACTTTTTCCAAAGCAGCGAGTGCTTCGCTGTATTCTTTTTTGAGTTCTTCGTAAAAGTCGCTTTCTGCTGGAAGGGTTGGAGCTCGGACACATTGGCTGGAAAGGTATTCATCAGCTTTCACAAGTCTATCCTGAAAGGCCTTATAGTCATCATTAAAATGCGCTTCAAGTTCCTTAATCCGCTTTTTGGTAATGGTGTTTCCACAAAATTCACAGTGGTCTGGACTATGAAGATTATGAAGTTCTAGGCCGGTTTCAACCCAAGACTTGATATTGTCATGTTCAACAAGTCGATCAATAGCTTTACTAATTGCACTGGTATTAAGGAGGTCATCAAGGCACTCTTTCACTTTGGTGAAATT
>JAHDCB010000049.1:5910-10389 GCA_020630035.1 Gammaproteobacteria bacterium | reverse complement strand
TTTTGAAAAAACCTAAATTTATCAACCGATAAGTGGTTTTTTTAGAGGTGCCCTTTAACCTACAGAGAGATTATGTCGGATAAACAATATGATGTTATTGTAATCGGTTCAGGGCCGGCGGGCGAAGGTGTCAGCATGAACCTGGCAAAACGTGGCCAGCGGGTAGCTGTGGTGGAGCAGCGTGCCCAGGTAGGGGGGAATTGTACCCATCAGGGCACAATTCCAAGCAAGGCATTACGCCATTCGATTCAGTTACTGGCAGATTACCGACGCCACCCCTTATTTGCTGCGACCTTGAGTACGATGGAAATCACCTGGCCGATGTTGCTACAGGCTGCACAACAGGTGATTCAGCAGCAGGTGAGTGTGCGTCAGCGTTTTTATCCACGTAATGGTGTCGCAGTCTGGCATGGTCGAGCTGCATTTGCAGATGCACAGACTATTGCTGTGACTGATCATCAAGGGCAGGTACAACATCTCAGTGCGGCACACATTGTGTTGGCGACCGGGTCACGTCCCTATCGGCCCGCACAGATTGATTTTGGTCATCCGCAAGTGGTCGATAGTGATACTGTCTTAACACTGAATCAGACGCCGAAGCGGGTCACTATCTATGGTGCTGGCGTGATCGGATGCGAATATGCTTCAATTTTCGCGAACCTGGATATTAAGGTCAATCTGATCAATACCCGTGATCGGCTACTCTCGTTTCTGGACAACGACATTACAGATGCCCTGAGTTATCACTTGCGTGATCAGGGTGTGGTAGTGATGCATAATGAACAGATTGCGCACTGGCAAGATGATGGCGATTGCCAGGTATTGCGCTGTCAGTCTGGTAAAGAGATTCGGTCCGATGTGTTGTTCTGGGCGAATGGTCGTACCGGCAATACTGATGGCATGAATCTGGACAAGGTCGGTATTGCAGTCAATTCACGTGGTCAGGTAGATATCAATGCATCGTTCTGCACCAGCCTGCCGCATGTGTATGCAGTGGGTGATGTGGCTGGCCCGCCGGCCCTGGCCAGTACCAGCTACGATCAGGGGCGCTTCATCGGACATCTGATTGCAGAAGGTGAACCAGACTGGCAGCTATTGAATGAAGCGCCGACCGGTATCTATACCAGCCCGGAAATCAGCTCGGTCGGCAAGACCGAACAGGAACTGACCGAACAGAATATTCCCTATGAAGTTGGCCATGCTGAATTTAAAAATCTGGCACGGGCACAAATTGCCGGACGACATGAAGGGATGCTGAAGATCTTATTTCACCGCGAAACTTTACAGTTACTGGGGGTTCATTGTTTCGGTGATCAGGCATCTGAAATTGTGCATATTGGTCAGGCCATTATGGCTCAGTCCGGAGCAGCTAACTCAATCAGCTATTTCGCCAATACAACCTTCAATTACCCGACGATGGCAGAGGCCTATCGGGTTGCCGCATTATGCGGCTTAAACCGGATTCAGTAACAGGATAACCTTATGTTAGATGATAATCGTAAGCGTGCCTTAGCAGCCGCATTGACCCAGATTGAAAAACAGTTTGGCAAGGGTTCAGTGATGCGTATGGGCGACCATGTTGACCATACAATAGCTGCAGTATCGACCGGTTCCCTTTCACTGGATATCGCGCTGGGTATTGGTGGCCTGCCGAAGGGGCGGGTGATTGAAATCTATGGGCCGGAATCTTCCGGCAAAACTACTCTGACCTTACATTGTATTGCTGCCGGGCAACAAGTAGGCGGCACCTGCGCATTTGTGGATGCCGAACACGCTCTGGATCCATCCTATGCGGCGAAACTTGGTGTGAATATTGACGAACTGCTGGTTTCGCAGCCGGATACCGGTGAACAAGCCCTGGAAATAGCCGATATGTTGGTGCGCTCAAATGCAGTTGATATGGTTGTGGTGGACTCGGTTGCTGCCTTAACGCCAAAGGCAGAAATTGACGGTGATATGGGCGATTCACATGTCGGGTTACAGGCCCGGCTGATGTCACAGGCATTACGTAAACTGACTGCCAATATCAAAAAATCAAACTCCATTGTGATCTTCATCAACCAGATCCGCATGAAGATCGGCGTCATGTTTGGCAATCCGGAAACCACGACTGGCGGCAATGCCCTCAAATTTTATGCCTCAGTGCGACTGGATATCCGTCGGATAGGTGCCTTGAAAAAAGGTGATGAAGTGATTGGTAACGATACTCGTGTCAAGGTGGTAAAAAACAAGGTGGCACCGCCATTCAAGCAGGCCAATTTTGAAATTCTGTATGGACAGGGTATTTCACGTACAGGTGAACTAATCGAATTGGGCGTGGCTGCGGGACTGATGGAAAAGGCGGGTGCCTGGTATAGCTATGCCGGGAAGCGTATCGGACAGGGGCGGGAAAATGTGCGCAATTTTTTGCGTGAAAACCCGGATATAGCGGCGCGGCTTGAGCAGCAGGTACGAGCAAAATATCTGCCTGGCAGCTCATCATCATCAGAAAGTGAAGAAATAGCTGAAGGTAAGCGACAGAAATAAAACGAGGCTTATCACCGATGACATGGCACCATATAGCACCGGGCATACAACAATTGCAGCCCTATGTGCCGGGTAAACCACTGAGCGAATTGGAACGCGAACTGGGTATTCGGGATGCGATTAAGCTGGCCTCGAACGAAAATCCGTTGGGTCCGAGTTCGCAAGTCCGGCAGATATTATCTGCACCAGCCATTGAACTGGCCCGTTATCCTGACGGTAGCAGCCATGCATTACGCACCGCCTTAGCCCGGCATCACCAGGTAACTACCGATCAGATTACTCTGGGCAATGGCTCGAATGATGTACTGGATATGATTGCGCGGGTATTTTTATACCCGGGACGTGATAGTGTATTTTCGGCCCATGCGTTTGCTGTCTACCCACTCAGTAGCCAGGCGGTGGGAGCCAATCTGAAGATTGCAGCGGCAACGCATTATGGACATGACCTGAATAACCTATATCAGCAGATTACGCCACAAACAGGTGTCGTCTGGATTGCCAACCCGAATAATCCGACCGGTACCTGGCTGGCACGTGACGTGCTGTATGACTTTATCTGCTCAGTGCCGGCGGATGTCATGATCGTACTGGATGAGGCCTACACTGAATACATTGACCAGCTCGACTATCCGGACGGGACCCAGTGGCTGGCAGATCATCCGAACCTGATTGTGACTCGTACCTTCTCTAAGGCATATGGCCTGGCAGCCCTGCGGGTTGGCTATGCCCTGGCACATCCGGATGTCACAGATCTACTCAACCGGGTGCGACAACCCTTTAATGTGAATAGCCTGGCACAAGCAGCTGCACTGGCCGCATTACAGGATCAAGCCCATATCACCCGATCGGCTGATATGAATCGGGCCGGACTGCAACAACTAGCGACTGGTCTGACACAAGCAGGACTGCGCTATATTCCTTCTGTGGCAAACTTTATTACCGTATTGTGTGACCGGCCAGCCACTGAAATAGATGATGCATTATTGCGTCAGGGCGTCATTACCCGTCCGGTCGAAAATTACGGGCTGCCCGGCGGATTACGAATTAGCGTCGGACTACCGGAAGAAAATGCCCGTTGTCTGCAAGCACTGCAACAGGTTGTATGACATTACCCGCAAGACAGCAACTCGCAGTGATCGGACTGGGCCTGATCGGTGGCTCATTCGCATTGGCATTGCGACAGGCTGGTTATACCCGGCACGTCACTGGCTTTGATACCGACCCGGATCAGATGCATCAGGCAGTTGATCTGGGTGTGATAGATCAGGCCTGTCCTGACATTGCAACAGCAGTTGCCACTGCTGACCTGGTATTTATTGCTGTACCGGTTGGCGGAATACGTCAGGTCTTTGAAGAAATTAATGGACATCTGCGACCGACAGCACTGGTCATGGATGGTGGGAGTACGAAAGGCAGTGTGATAGCAGACTTTCAGGCAACTTGTGCCGATCATCTGCACCAGTTTATCCCGGCCCATCCGATAGCTGGCAAAGAAACCAGTGGTGTTCGTGCTGCCAGTGCTGACTTATATACACAGCGTCATATTATCCTGACCCTGACCGGGCAGGAGACAGATGCGGTACGACAAGGTGCACAGGAGGCATGGCGCGCTTGTGGTGCCCAAATCGCGCACATGAGCGCAGAGCAACATGATCGCATCCTGGCAGCAACCAGTCATTTGCCACATCTGCTTGCCTTTGCTCTGATGCCGGTATTAGCGGAACAAACCGATCAGGCCAAACTAGCCTTGTGTGCTGGCGGCGGGCTGCGCGATTTTACCCGTATTGCGGGCAGTGACCCGATCATGTGGCGCGATATCGCACTGGCGAATCAGGCTGCTCTGCATCGTAGCCTGCGCTCATATATTCACCACCTGGAGCAACTTGCTGACAAGCTGGATGCAGGAGATGGCCCCGCTATACACCAATGCTTTGCGCAGGCACAAGGCCTGCA
>JAHDCB010000049.1:0-5810 GCA_020630035.1 Gammaproteobacteria bacterium | reverse complement strand
CTGTAAAAACTCCCAGGCAGTGCGTAATGCCTGCAAGGGTGCTGATTGTCTGACAGGCGTGGCGGCATCGCTTTTACTGAGCTTCCTGCCATCGTGCCCCAGTACCAGAGGAACATGTTGGTAGATTGGCACCATATAGCCCAATTGTTCTTGCAAAAAGACCTGACGGTCACGACTTTCCAGCAAATCAGCACCACGTACGACATGTGTGATATTTGCCAGATGATCATCGACGACCACTGCCAATTGATATGCAATCACCCCATCCCGGCGTCGCACAATAAAATCGTCGCAGGTGCAGGTATCAGCCGGTACTCTGATGCGCAAGGCATGGCCTGCGGTATCAGGATAATTCCGGGCGCGACAGGTTCCGGGATAACGGGTCTGTCCGCGTAATTGCTGACGTGAGCAACAGCAGGCATACAACAGATTATCGGTACGTAACTTGCCTAGAATATCCAGGTAGGCCGCCTGATGCTGATGTTGATACTGCACCGGTTCCTGCCAGTGAAATCCCAGTTTGCGCAACGTCTGGATGATATGCTCAGCCGCACCCGGACGGCAACGTGCCTGATCTAGGTCATCGATACGTAACAACCAAGCTCCCTGATGCTGACGAGCCTCCAGAAAACTCGCCATCGCTGTAACCAGCGATCCCAAGTGCAATGGTCCGGTTGGTGTCGGTGCAAAACGCCCGCGATACGATGTCGGCATTACGGAGATATTTGATATGCCCACAGTTTATCTGAGTATCATTATTCCGACGTTAAATGAAGGCGCGGTATTACTGCCTTTATTACAATCCTTACAGATATTACGTCAGGCAGGTCAGGAAATTATCCTGAGTGACGGGGGCAGTATCGATCAGACCTGTGCGCTGGCACAGCCGCTGGTTGACCAGATAGTCCACGGGCCGGCCGGCCGTGCGCAACAAATGAATCGAGGTGCGCGCCAGGCAACCGGCTGCTGGTTATGGTTTGTGCACGCCGATACCCGGCTGACACAGCAGACTGTGCAGACATTTGGAAATTATTTACAACAAACCCAGGTCGGCTGGGGCTATTGTGACTTACGTTTTGCTGATCAGCGGCAGATATTCCGGGTAATTGCCTACCTGATGCGGCAGCGTACCCGACTCAGCCAGATTGCAACCGGTGACCAGGGTATCTTTGTGCGCCACGACCTGTTTGTACAAATTGGCGGCTATGCAACAATCCCGCTGATGGAAGATATCGCGCTCAGTCGGCAATTAAAACGTCACTGTCGACCAGATTGTGCACCGGTGCAACTCACAACGTCGGCTCGTCGCTGGCAACAACGAGGTGTGTGGCGCACGATCCTGCTGATGTGGTGGTTACGTGTTGCTTATTTTATCGGTATTCCACCCACTCGTCTGGCAACCTGGTATCGACCATGTCCGTCACCGGCTTCAGATTCGCACACAGCCGACTGCTGATCTTTGCTAAAGCACCGATAGTCGGGCAGGTAAAAACACGTCTGATTCCGGCCATTGGTGCCACAGCTGCCTGCGATTTTTACCGGCAATGCCTACATACGACGGTCGCGCGTATGGTGCATGCCAGAATCGCACCTGTCACTGTCTGCGCTACGGATATACGCCACCCTGATATCCAGGTATTAACACAGCACTATACCTTACGCTTGTGCCAGCAGCGCGGGAAAGATCTGGGCGAGCGGATGGCGCAGGCGCTGGCGGCAAACCTGGGGGGCAATGTTCAGTCCGCTATCCTGATCGGTACAGATACACCCGGATTAACCCCGGGCGATGTTGCCGCAGGCTTCCGTCAATTAAAACACGGCACCGATGTGGTGATGACGCCGACCGAAGACGGTGGTTATGCCCTGATCGGTATGCGGCAGATACATCCAGCCTTATTTCAGGCGATTCCCTGGAGCACGGCTCAGGTCGCTGAGCTTACCCGGCGAGGTTGTCGCACACAAAAACTGAGCCTGTATGAGTTGCCGATCCGCTGGGATATTGATTGTGCTGCTGATCTGGCCAGATATTATCGTGAAAAATGTTATTTTGGTAGACTTGACCCTGTGACATTCGTCACAAAAAATCTATTGACAAGTGAAACAGATCACAGGATAATTTCTGGTTGATTCAGAGCGAGAATGTTATCTTCATCTAACCTGATGGCCGCATATTATACGCCTGATATAGTGCTGCTGCAAGTTATTTTATTGCTTTTTTTCACCAGCAACCTCTAATAATACACATGCCCTGATAATAAGAAGTATGATTCAGCCATCCAAGAATGGCGACCCTCCAAGCCTTGCATGACGATACAGCCCATGTCAGGGAAGTGCACAAACTGACCATTATTTGTACGCATTTCCATCTCATGACTGAATTTGTTGTTCATGCAAGGCTTTTTTCTTTTTGCATCCTTAAAAAATAATGGAACAACTCAGATGTCGTGTTTAAGTTAGTTGAGCGACATCATGATTTTGAGTCATTTTTTGTGCGGCTAAGGCGCGGTGAGGCGTCATAGTGGCTCTATTGTTTTCCAATCTGCACCTGATGACAGTAGCTTCCCGGTTGAGTTCAATCTGAGGATTCCCCCGCAGCTTGCTGCGAGGATAAAACCATGAGGGTTTGCACAGAGGGAGAGGCGTCCTCTGTATGCCTGCGAGGTGTTGTCTTCATAGTGCCACGCTACAGACATTCAGTCTGAAGGTAACGTCCTGACCAGTTTGTATGGCTGATTGTCCGGATTCAGAGCGCATAAAGCGTACGCTGAAACGGTGACGGCCGCCGCTGATCTCAGCAAACAGTTCTGAATCGGCAGGGAGTGCGATACGTATCATCTGCATCTTCAGGTCACGATCTAAGTTTTGCTGGAAAAAGCCACGCGTTGCCTGACTCATGGTGAAGTTCGTGCTGTGCCGAATCATCCGCAATAATAGATCTACTGTTGCATCGACGATCTGTACCTGGTCATACCAGGACTGTAGCCAGGAAAGCCGTTCAGCATGTTCCTGTTGCAACCATTGATGTAACTGAGGCAAATCAAAGTCTGAAGTACCGCCGGGAATGGCGCTGCGCTGATAAATAGTGTTAAGAAAATCATCTTTACGTAATTTTTCACCTAGTTGGCCCGATTGATTGGCCAATATAGTGTGCGCATCCTGCAGTTCTGTCAGAACCTGCTGTAGTGCCTGGGTATTGACCTGCGGGCCAGGTGCAACACGCGCGAGTACTGAGCGATATAAATCCAACTCTTTGATCAGTTCTGGCTTGATGTCAGCACGGGCCAGAATATTGGCAATCTCCAACAAGGCCTGTAATGCAGCACGCGTATGCCAGCGATGTGCCTGAGGCAAGTGAAAATCCAGTTGTGCAAACAAATGCGCGATCCGCAGTAACAAGCGACATTTCTCATTCAGCGGTTGCTCAAAGATCAGCATATCAGACATAGGTTGGGTGGGATCGCTTTGCATAAAATTCAGTTATCTGACATGATAAACCTTTTGCCCTGCGTATGCAGCGTTAATACCGGAGATAACCATGCCCGCCTACCGATCCCGTACGACGACACATGGACGTAATATGGCTGGTGCACGTGCCTTGTGGCGTGCAACCGGTATGCAGGATGGCGATTTTGACAAACCAATCATTGCGATTGCAAATTCATTCACTCAGTTTGTACCCGGTCATGTCCACCTGAAAGATTTAGGTCAGCTGGTGGCACGTGAGGTGGAACGGGCAGGTGGCGTTGCCAAAGAATTTAATACCATCGCAGTAGATGATGGTATTGCGATGGGCCACGATGGCATGTTGTATTCGTTGCCTTCGCGAGATTTGATTGCAGACAGTGTTGAATATATGGTGAATGCACACTGTGCCGATGCACTGGTGTGTATCTCTAACTGCGATAAGATCACGCCAGGGATGTTACTGGCGACCATGCGCCTGAACATTCCGACAATCTTTGTTTCCGGTGGGCCAATGGAGGCTGGCAAGGTGCAATTGCCCGGACAGGAAACCGTGCTGAAACTGGATCTGGTAGATGCGATGGTCAAGGCAGCAGATGCAACGCAGACCGATGCCGAGGTGGCTCAGATTGAACGTTCTGCCTGTCCGACCTGTGGTTCTTGTTCCGGAATGTTCACCGCCAATTCTATGAACTGCCTGACTGAAGCACTCGGATTGGCATTACCTGGCAATGGCTCGTTGCTGGCAACTCATGCTGCACGCAAACAACTATTTCTGGAGGCCGGACAACGTATTGTCGCGCTGGCTAAACGTTATTACGAGCAGGATGACCCTTGTGTTCTGCCGCGTAATATTGCCACATTCGCTGCCTTTGAAAATGCGATCGCGCTGGATATTGCGATGGGTGGTTCAACCAACACCGTCTTGCATCTGCTGGCGGCGGCGCATGAAGGTGCAGTGAACTTTGGTATGCAGGATATTGACCGGATGAGCCGTAAGGTACCGAACCTGTGCAAGGTCGCACCATCTACCCCAGATTATCATATGGAAGATGTGCACCGTGCCGGAGGTGTATTAGGCATACTCGGAGAACTGGACCGGGGTGGATTGATTCATCGCGATGTCTGTACCGTACATACCGACACTATGGGCGAAGCGCTGGAGCAATGGGATTTAATGCGCAACCCGACTGAACAGGTACAACAATTGTATCTGGCTGCTCCGGGTGGTGTGCCAACCCAGACAGCATTTAGTCAGGATCGCCAGTGGCCAGATACAGATACAGACCGTCATACCGGCTGCATCCGTGACATTAACCACGCCTATTCACAAGAAGGTGGCCTGGCCGTTTTATATGGCAATATTGCTGAACAAGGCTGCATTGTCAAAACCGCCGGGGTGGATGAATCTATCCTGGTCTTCCGGGGTACCGCGCGTATCTATGAAAGCCAGGATGCTGCGGTGGAGGCTATATTAGGTGATGCAATTCAACCGGGTGATGTCTTGGTTATCCGTTATGAAGGACCGAAGGGTGGGCCAGGTATGCAGGAAATGTTGTACCCGACCAGTTACCTGAAAAGCAAGGGTTTGGGTAAAAGCTGTGCGCTGATTACTGACGGACGCTTTTCCGGTGGCACATCCGGGTTATCTATCGGCCATTGTTCGCCGGAAGCGGCTGAAGGCGGGGCCATCGGGCTGATAGAAGAAGGTGACCAGATAGATATCAATATACCGCAACGTGGTATCCAGGTGATGGTGAGCGCACAAGTGCTTGCGGAACGACGCCAGCGCATGCAGGCACGTGGTCATACTGCCTGGCAGCCGGTGCAACCGCGTCAGCGCAGCGTGTCGCAGGCATTACGTGCTTATGCGGCATTAACCACATCAGCCGCACGGGGTGCCGTACGTGATCTTAGCCAGATTGAGCCTGATCAGTACGCATAATGCCTGAATCAGATTCAACCTATGCTGCAACAGCAATACGGCAGGCCTTCAACCTATTGCCGCATCGGGAAGGTGGTTATTATCGGCGCACCTATACCTCACACATTACGCAAACCACTCAAGGTGTGGAGCGCGCCGCAGCCACAGCCATTTATTATCTGTTGACCGTAGAAGAACCGATCGGGCACTGGCACAGAAATCAATTGGACATTATTCATAGTTTTCATGTTGGCTCGCCGCTCACTTATTGGCTGATCGACCCACAAGGAACACTGAGCCAGTATCGGCTTGGTGTGGATTGGCAACAGGGTGAGCAACCACAGCTCCATGTTCCCGGGGGCTACTGGAAGTGTAGTGGTCTAATAATCTCGTACCACACGAAGGGGTAAGTTACCCTGACCCT
>JAHDCB010000048.1 GCA_020630035.1 Gammaproteobacteria bacterium | reverse complement strand
TTCTGGCGACCCTCGGAGAGCAGGTCAGAATAACGCTTGCCAGAAACCTGTGGTAGCAAATCACCACATCAGTTTGAATCGCACCCCTGAGAAACTGCAACCTATGAACACCCTGCTACATGAAGCCGAACACATCCGTGCCAACGCCACCTGCATCCATACCGCAGAGGCCGTCACCCAGGCATTGGATCAGATGGCAGCACGGATCACTGCCGATCTGAGCGATAAAAACCCGCTGTTACTCGGCGTGATGCACGGTGGACTGTTACCACTCAGCTACCTGATGCAACGCCTGACCTTTCCATTAACGATAGATTACGTCCACGCCACTCGTTACCAGGAAGATCTGAGCGGCAAAGAACTGATCTGGCAACGCACACCCAACCAGTCACTCACCGACCGGCATGTGCTGATTGTTGACGACATCCTGGACGAAGGCCATACCCTGGCGGGGCTGCTGAGCTACTGTGAGACACAACAACCAGCCAGCCTGCAGACCGCCGTCCTGGTGCACAAACAACACACTCGCGGCGTCAGCCCGCAACTGGGTTATTGCGGCCTGACAGTACCAGACCAGTATGTGTTCGGCTGCGGCATGGACTACAAAGGCTACTGGCGCAATACCGCCGCCATTTACGCCGCAGGCCAACCGTAGGACTCTTTATCCGATCTAAGCGCACCTGCGAACACGGCTCCACTCGCAAAATCCATGCCTGAAAACAGATGCCACCCTGAGAAGAAAATGACACACGGTGATCTATCATGCTGACAAAAACCACTATCCCGATACTACTCAGCAGCCTACTGCTGAGCAATGTTCTGTCCGCCGCGCCAGGCGGTGGACTGATCGCCGACAATACTGCTGGCACAATACTCACATTACAAGACCAGACCATTGCGATCACCGGTGGCACCGCCCAAGGCGGCAACCTATTGCACAGCTTTCGCGAATTCAATGTTGAGACTGACCAGACAGCTGACTTCCAGGCCGCAGCCAACACCCAAAACATCATCAGTCGGGTGACCGGCCCGCACGATAGCTGGATCGACGGCAACATCAAAAGCACCACCAGCGACGCGAACCTGTACCTGGTCAACCCGAATGGCATCATCATGAGCGAGAACGCCAGCCTGGATGTGAACGGTGCCTTTCATGCGACCACAGCTGATTATGTCACCTTGGCAGATGGGCAGCGGGTGTATGCCGATGCCAACAAGGACGTGACCTTGACCGTTGCCGCACCGGAAGCGTTTGGCTTTCTGGATGCGAGCGTTGGCAAGATCCAGATCAATGGCAGCCAGTTGCGTGTCGCTGATGGTCAGGCGATCAGCCTGGTCGGTGGCGAAATTGACATCACCTCCGAGGCAAAGCTTGAGGCTGCCGGTGGGCACATTGACCTGATCGGGGTTGCCTCGGCCGGTGAAGTCAAATCCATGCCAAACGGCACCACCAACACCACCAAAGCAGATATCAGCCTCGCCGATAGTATCATCACTGTGAACAATAGTGCCGACAGTAAAACAGTTGGCGCCATCCGGGTACAGGGCGCAAACATGACTGTAAACAACAGCCATTTATATGCAGATAATAACAGTGACATTGATGCAACAGCGCATGATGGCGTGGCATTGCGAGCTGAGACAATTGAGCTTTCTGATTCACAAATCACCGCCAGAACCTGGGGTAGCGGCCAAGGCGGCTCTGTCCAGCTGCAAGCCACCGAACGGGTGGTGCTGAACAATAGCCGCGTTGGTATGGAAACAGAAAGTACAGCCGCGAATGCCGGCAAGGGAGGTAGCCTGAGGATTACGGCACCGTCGATCACCTTGGCGGATGAGGCACAAATCGCCGCCGGAACCAAGGGCAGCGGCCAAGGCGGCTCTGTCCAGCTGCAAGCCACCGAACAGGTGATGCTGAACAATAGTCGCATTGATATAGAAACCGCAGATGCTGGCAAGGGAGGTAGTCTGGAGATTGCAGCACCGTCGATCACCTTGGCGGACGAGGTACGAATCACCGCTGAAACTCTGGGCAGCGGTCAAGGTGGCTCCATCCAGCTGCAAGCCACCGAACAGGTGATGCTGAACAATAGCCACATTGATATAGCAACCACAGATGCTGGCAAGGGAGGTAGTCTGAAGATTACGGCACCATCGATCACCTTGGTGGGCGAGACACGAATCACCGCCGAAACCTGGGGTAGCGACCAGGGTGGCTCCATCCAGCTGCAAGCCACCGAGCAAGCGGTTCTGAATAATAGCCGCATTGATATGAAAACCGGAGATGTTGGCAAGGGAGGTAGTCTGAAGATTACGGCACCGTCGATCACCTTGGCGGATAAGGCACAAATCACTGCCAAAACCGAGGGCGGCGGCCAGGGTGGCTCCGTCCAGCTGCAAGCCACCGAACAGGTGATGCTGAACAATGGCCACATTGATATGGAAACCGCAGATACTGGCAAGGGAGGGAGTCTGGAGATTATGGCACCGTCGATCACCTTGGCGGACAAGGCACGAATCACCGCCGGAACCAAGGGTGGCGGCCAAAGCGGCTCCGTCCAGCTGCAAGCCACCGAACAGGTGATGCTGAACAATAGCCGCATTGATATGGAAACCGAAAATGCTGGCAAGGGAGGTAGTCTGGAGATTACGGCACCGTCGATCACCTTGGCGGACGAGGCACGAATCATTGCCGGAGTCTGGAGTAGCGGCCAAGGTGGTTCCATCCAGCTGCAGGCCACCAAACAGGTGATGCTGAACAAGAGCCGCATTAATATAGAAACCACAGATGCTGGCAAGGGAGGTAGTCTGGAGATTACGGCACCGTCGATCACCTTGGCGAAGGGAGCTCTGATCTCCGCTGCAACTCAGGGCAGCGGCCAGGGTGGATCTGTCCGGCTGGATGCCACCAAGCAGGTGTCACTAAACAACAGCTTTATAAATATAGAAACACTCAGTGATAGCGAAAATGCCAGCAAGGGCGGCGATCTGGTGATGACCGCACCCGTGATCAACCTAGAGGAAGACACGGAGATCCTTGCTGCAACCTTCGGCAGCGGTCAGAGCGGCTCTGTGCGGCTGGTAGCTGTTAACCTGATCCGGCTCAGTGATCAGAACACCCGGATCAGCAGCTCTTCGCATGGCACAGGGGCAGCTGGTTCAGTGCAGATTCAGGCAAATAACCTGACATTAGAGGGTGCCAGCATCGAGTCAACCAGCGGACGTGGTCACCCAAGCTGGCCTGGAGATACGCAGAAAACCGGTGCTGCGGGTCAGATCAGGATTGATCTGAGCGGTACCCTACACATGAGTGGCAACAGTCAGATCACGACATCGACGGCTGGTATCGGTGCGGCAGGAGATATCCGGATCGGTGAGCAAGTCCGGCCGGCTGTGTTATTTATGACGGACGGCGCACAAATCACCTCGGGCAGTGCCTCTAACACAGAAGACGCTGGTGCTGCAGGTCGTCTGGTGATTCTGACCCGTGAGCAGATTCAGATGCAGGGCAACAGCGCACTGACGACTGAATCTGAAAATGCCGGAGGTGGTGGTATCCGGGTTGAAACGCGCGATCTGTTGCATTTGCAAGACAGTCGGATCGCTACCAGTGTCCAAGGTGGAGCTGGTAAAGGGGGTGATATTCAGATTGACCCGGTGTTCGTGATCCTGGAAAACAGCCAGATACAGGCAAATGCACACGGTGGTGCTGGCGGTAATATCACCCTGGTGGCCGACTATTTACTGCGATCTGGCCCTTCGGTGATTGAGGCCTCATCAACATTATCAACTTCCGGCGAGATTGCGGTACAGGCCGTGGACGTAGATGCAGGCAGTTTGCAAGCCACGACTCAGATTGCACCTCTGCATGTCGCTCAGTGGGCGCAGGTACCCTGTCATCTGCGTCGAGGTAAGATCAGCCGTCTGATCATGGCGGGCTATGATGCCCACCCGACAGCGGTGGATGATGTGTTGTCTTCGTTGCCGCTGTATACCACGCTACGGCAGTCACGACCCATATCGAGACTTGGCCCCGCCAGGCCGGCGACACCACAGACTAAGTTGATGCCACCTGCCGTTCCGCTGACTATGCAACATGGCTATCTGTTGGCCAGCACCGGGGCAGATGTCGGTTGCACGATGCTGTAAACCCCTGGCGAGCTTCGCAAGCAATACAGTGCCACCCTGAAAGTAGCCACGAAAGTGGTTATACCACCTCACTCAATAGTCATTATCCAGGCTGAGTTTTTCGAGGGCGTCTGCGGCCTGGATGGCCGCAGACGAGCCCCCACGGATGGGTTATGGCATACCTCGGAGTACCCGGGCCGAATAACGTTACACTGAAGTACAAACCATAAGCCCTCTGAGAGAACACCATCGGATCAGCCACGCCAGGCTAACTCAATCGCCGCCTGTCGACCCGCTTGTAACGCCTGACCCAGTGCCGTACCTTGTATGCCCTGCTCCCTGAACATGTCAGCCTGCACCTGTGCTGCGGCTGCCTGTGCTGCCTGCAACCGCGTTAACAACGCGCCATAACATTGCTGCGCCTGTAAGATCTGCATCACAGCTGTATAGGGTCCATCTGTATGCCAGGCACGTAGCTGCTGCAACAACACCCACACACCCTCTGGCGTGCCGGTCGATAACTGTGCTAGCTGGGACCAGGCGCGACGTGCCTGAGTCAGCAAACGGGTGGTGCGCCGCGCCTGTACCGAGCACCAGGGTGCCAGTTGCGGGCCAAGCAGTGCATACGCCACAAACCGAATGCCCGGATCGTCCGTCAATGAGCAGGCATGGCGCAGAGCAAGCAACGCTGCTGTATGTTGCACATCCGGAATCGCTGCGATTGGCTGTAGCCCGACCTGTGCTAGCAAGGCAAAAAAGTGCCACGGCTGGTCACCGGCCAGCGCCCGCTGCATTTCATACCCGATACGTTCCAGCGGCAATGCCAGGTCATCGCCCGCTGTTACCACCACCTGTTGCATCAAGCGCAGCGTTTCCGGTACCACCGCAAAGCCCAGATGTCCGAGCCTGGCAGCAAATCGGGCGGTACGCAATATGCGCACCGGGTCTTCAGTAAAGGCCGGAGTGACATGGCGCAGACGTCTGGCCGCCAGATCCTGTTGCCCCTGATACGGGTCAATCAGCCGTCCGGTTGCATCCTGGGCAATCGCATTGATCGTCAGGTCGCGCCGGGCCAGGTCTTGCTCTAATGAAATGTACTGACTAATATCCAAGACGAAGCCGCGATATCCGGCTGCCGTATTCGTCTCACGGCGCGCCAGCGCATGTTCTTCACCCGTCACCGGATGGCGAAATACCGGAAAATCCGGGTCGATCGGGCGAAACCCGGCACGCAACATCTGTTCCGGTGTCGAGCCAACAACCACCCAGTCCCGTTCAGTCACCGGCAAGCCCAGCAACGTATCACGCACCGCACCACCAACCAGATACACCTGGCCACCGCACCGCGCTTGTGGGTCATCTTCTGACCAGGTCGTCGCCTGGATTTTGCCCGTGAGCATCAGCAGAACTGATCTATAATAGCAAGCACTATAACCAACTCACGTTGAGTGTAACCGTTTCACCACAAATAACATCGCACATGCCATTCATTCCGCACACCGAAGAAGATGTTCGTCAGATGTTGGACGCCATCGGCGTCACCGCTATTGATGACTTATTCGATGAAATACCCGATTCCCTCAGGAAAACAGACTGGTCTGATCTGCCGGATGGCCTGTCCGAAATGGCCGTCACACGCCTGTTGCAGGAACGGGCACAGCAGGATGGACAACCTGTGTGTTTTATCGGTGCCGGGGCCTACGATCATCATATTCCGGCTGCGGTCTGGCAGATTACCACCCGAGGCGAGTTTTACAGTGCCTATACACCGTATCAGGCCGAAGCCAGCCAAGGTACGCTACAACTGTTGTATGAATATCAGTCTATGATGACGGCTCTGCTGGCGATGGATGCCGCGAATGCCTCGTTATATGATGGTGCTTCTGCCCTGGCAGAAGCCATTCTGATGGCCGTGCGGGCGAACCGTAAGTCTCGGTCCAAACGCATTCTGCTCCCGCGTACACTGCATCCGGCATACCGCCAGGTGGCACAGACAATTGTCAGCAATCAGCAGATTGAGCTGGTTGAAGTCCCATTTGATCTGGCGACTGGCCGCACCGATCAGGCAGCTCTCGCCGAGTTTGCGCAACACGATTTTGCTGCCCTGGTGATTCCACAACCGAATTTCTTTGGGGTATTAGAAGAAGTCGATTCGCTGACTGACTGGGCACATGCCAACCAAACGCTGGCGATCGGGGTCGTTAACCCGCTGGCGATGGCAGTACTGCAACCACCTGGCGCCTGGGGCACAACCGGGGTTGATATCGCGGTTGGAGAAGGCCAGCCACTCGGCGTGCCCTTATCTTCTGGCGGACCCTACTTTGGCTTTATGGCCACCCGGCAATCTCTGGTACGTCAGATGCCAGGACGGATTGTCGGCAAGACTGTCGACCTGGCAGGCAACACCGGCTTCAGCCTGACTCTACAGGCACGTGAACAACATATCCGGCGCTCTAAGGCAACCTCAAATATCTGCACCAACCAGGGCTTGCTGGTCACCGCCGCCACGATCCATATGGCACTACTCGGCGGTACCGGCCTGGCACAGGTCGCTGCGGCCTGTCACGCACACTGCCAGCAACTGACCACTGCCCTGACCAAGCTGGACAGTATCACCCCGCTGTTTCCGACACCTGTGTTCCATGAACGCGTCCTGCGCTTACCCATGGCTCCCAGGTCATTGCTGGAGGCACTCGCACAGCAGGACATTCTGGGTGGGTTTGATCTGAGTGCAGACTACCCGGAACTGGGCCATGCCATGCTGGTCTGTGCGACAGAAAAACACACTGCCGATGACATCAACCGTTATCAGCAAGCCTTACTCAACCACGCGTGGCACCAGATATAGGCCGTCTTCCACTTGTGGTGCAACCGCCTGATAATCTGCGCGCTGATTCTGCACCGTGACCTGATCCGGACGCAGACGTTGCGTCATCGCCAGCGGATGTGCCATCGGTTGCACGCCCTGGGTGTCAACAGCCTGCATCTGCCCAACCAGATCCAGCATATCCGATAAATCATGTTGCAGACCCGTCACTTCTTCCGGCTGCAGATGCAATCTGGCCAGTTGAGCTATCCGGGTCACTTCAGCAGATGATAATGACATTACCCTTCATCCTATAGAGTTTCTGGAAAAACGCATGTTTTTACGCCGTCTTCGAGGCATCTTCTCCAACGACCTGTCGATCGACCTAGGTACCGCCAACACCTTGATTTACGCCCGTGGCCAGGGCATCGTACTGGATGAGCCTTCAGTCGTCGCTATCCGGCATGATCGCGGACGCAGCAGTAATAAGTCTGTCGCCGCTGTCGGCAATGCAGCAAAACAGATGTTAGGCCGTACACCGGATAACATCACTGCAATCCGGCCAATGAAGGATGGCGTGATTGCGGACTTTACCGTCACCGAAAAGATGTTGCAATATTTCATTCATAAGGTGCACGAAACCCGCGTCATCCGGCCCAGCCCCCGGGTGCTGATCTGCGTACCCTGCGGCTCAACCCAGGTGGAACGCCGCGCAATTAAGGAGTCCGCCGCCGGCGCCGGCGCGCGCGAAGTCTATCTGATTGAAGAACCGATGGCCGCCGCTATCGGTGCTGGCCTGCCAGTGGATGAGCCACTTGGTTCCATGGTGCTGGATATCGGTGGTGGCACCTCAGAAGTCGCGATTATCTCTCTGAACGGGATTGTGTATTCAAATTCTGTCCGGATTGGTGGCGACAAATTCGACGAAGCCATCATCAACTACATCCGGCGCAATTATGGTACCCTCGTCGGCGAAGCCACCGCAGAAAAAATCAAACAAGAAATCGGTTCAGCCTATCCGGGTAACGAAGTGCTGGAATTAGAATTCAAAGGACGAAATCTCGCCGAAGGCATACCACGCAGCTTTACCCTGACCTCGAACGAAGTGCTGGAGGCATTGCAGGAGCCGCTCAGCGGCATTGTGCACGCCATGAAAAAGGCACTGGAACAAACACCACCTGAACTCGGAGCTGATGTGGCAGAACGTGGCATCGTACTCACCGGCGGTGGCGCCCTATTACGCGATCTGGATCGCCTGATTGAAGAAGAAACCGGTTTACCCGTGATTATTGCCGAAGACCCGCTCACCTGCGTCGCACGCGGTGGTGGCCGCGCCCTCGAACTCATGGATGAACGCAATGGTGGCCTCAGCGTTGAATAAGCTGCTCGCTACCAATGGCTCTGGTGCCAGCAAAATCCCTCATACCCCAGGACACCTCTGAAAACACCGTGAACGCAGCCAAGACCAGGCGAAGAAACCTTGGCAAGCACAAAGGTCTTCAGGGCACCTCTAAAAACGTGACGAGCGCAGCAAAGACGAGGCGAAAAAGCGCAGTGTACAAAGCGTACATGAGCATTTTTTAACGAAGTATTTGCAAGCGGAATAGTTTTTAGAGGTGCCCTTCAGAGACACCCTCAACCTTACCGTACAGGACACCTTCATGCAGATTAAGACATTATTGACCAGCTTAGTACTCGCGGTACCCCTCGCACTTCAGGCCGCTGACAAGCCCAAGGTGCTTGACCTGGTTCAGGTTAATGGCACTAAGGTGAATAATCTTGATCTGGCCATCTTCAGTGCCCAGGCCACCGGCGGCAAGAACATAGAATCGCCGGAACAACACGCGATCTTACTGGAAGAGCTGGTTAATACCTTTATGCTCGCCCAATCTAAGGAAGGCAAAAAACTCAAAAAACACCGGGAGATTGCTGCCGCGCTGAAGGTTGCCAATGCTCGTTTAATCGCTGAAACACTGATTCGCAAAAAAATGCAGGAAACCAAAATCAGTGAACAGGCCATTAAGGAGGCCTACCAGAAGCAGTATGTCAAAGGACCTAAGGTTGAATACAAGGCACGCCACATACTGCTGAAAACAGAAGCAGAAGCGAAGGCTGCGATTCAAGAGCTGGACGCAGGCAAGGACTTTGCCGCTCTGGCAAAGGCGAAATCCACCGGCCCGAGCAAAACAGTCGGCGGAGATTTAGGCTGGTTTAATCTGCGACAAATGGTCAAACCGTTTAGCGATGCTCTGGCAAAAATGAATAAAAATACCTACTCAAGAAAACCCGTCAAGACTCAGTATGGCTGGCATGTGGTCTTACTGGAAGATACACGCAAAACCCCTACACCAGAGTTAGATCAGGTGCGGGAAAAACTCACGCAATACCTGCAAGGGCAAAAAGTCGGTGAGTACATTCGCAATATCCGAGAAAAAAGCGACATCAAGATTTTATCCAAGCCACCGAAAAAATAAGCGATCCCGCGCCCTACTGCTGACTGGCAAAATCCAGCATACGCTGCGTCGATCTGAGTGCCTTAATGCGTATCGATTCATCCACGAAGATTTCATTCTCGCCGGTTGTTAAGACATGCAATAACTTGTCCAGATCGTTCATCGCCATCCAGGGGCAATGAGCACAACTTTTACACACAGCACCTTCACCATGTGAGGGTGCTGCAATAAACGTTTTATCCGGTGCCATTTGCTGCATCTTATAAAAGATGCCTTTATCTGTCGCTACAATAAACTGTTTATTCGGCAAACCTTGCGCTGCCTGGATCAACTGTGTCGTCGAACCTACCTTATCCGCCATCGCAATCACCTCATCCGGCGATTCAGGATGAACCAATACTGCAGCATCAGGATACGTCTGCATCAAATCTTCCAGAGAGCGTGCCTTAAATTCATCGTGCACGACACACTCTCCCTGCCAGCGCACCATCTCAACACCAGTAATCTTTTCAATATAGCGTCCCAGATGACGGTCCGGTGCCCATAATACCTTTTTACCCTGTGCAGCCAACCAGCCAACCAGATCCACGGCAATACTCGAAGTGACGACGTAATCCGCACGGGCCTTCACTGCTGTACTGGTATTCGAATACACCACAACAGTATGCTCAGGATACTGGTCACAAAACGCACTGAATTCATCTGCCGGGCAACTCAGGTCTAAAGAACATTCAGCCTCCAGAGTCGGCATCAGCACACGCTTCTCAGGGGTCAGAATCTTTGCTGTCTCTCCCATAAAACGCACACCGGCCACAATAATCGTCTGCGCCGGATGTTCCTTGCCAAATCGGGCCATATCCAGCGAGTCAGAAACATAACCCCCGGTATCATCAGCAAGTTTTTGTAAATCTGCGCTGACATAATAATGGGCGACCAGAACAGCATTCTGTTCTTCCAGACGTTGTTTAATCTGTTTGACAACCTGTTGTTTTCTTTCCGCTGAATAAACCGGTAACCCAGCCTCGACCGTGGCCGTAACCGGTACATGATATTCAGGGACATGTGGTTTGATCAGCATGATATTGAATCCTGTTAAATCAGACTGCCAGAACTTGCTTTGATGCAGACAGCTACTCTCATAGCTCCGGAGCTACTA
>JAHDCB010000212.1 GCA_020630035.1 Gammaproteobacteria bacterium | reverse complement strand
GAGGCTCAGCTGGATGCCATATCCTGGAAAAAACGACCCATTTTTAGAAGTTCCCATAAAACTGTCCGAAGTGTTGTAACATAAGATATAGCTATTATGGATATATTGTCGCTGATGGTTCTGGCAATTGTGCAGGGCCTCACAGAATTTCTGCCGATTTCCAGTTCCGGCCACCTGATTCTGGCACCGCACCTGTTCGGCTTTGCAGACCAGGGTCTGGCAGTCGATGTTGCCGTGCATCTTGGCTCACTGCTGGCAGTCGTGCTGTTTTTCCGCCAGGATATTGCGGCACTCTGGCTGGCCTGGTGGTGCTCTGTTCGCCACCGGCAGCATAGCGGAGAAAGTCGGCTGGCCTGGAGCATTATCCTGGCAACTGTGCCAGTCATGGCCTGCGGCTGGTTGCTGAAGGATTGGATTGCCAGCGACCTGCGCGCTCCCTGGATCATCGCAACCACCACTCTGATATTCGGGTTATTGCTGGCCTGGGCAGATTATCGTGGTACCCGGCAACGCACACTGGATGAACTGAGTCTGCGTGATGCGATGTGGATCGGTCTGGCACAGGTTCTGGCACTGATTCCAGGCACCTCACGCTCAGGGATTACCATGACTGCCGGACTTTGGCTCGGCTTTTCACGCCAGGCAGCCGCCCGGTTCTCGTTTTTGTTATCCATACCGACAATCCTGGCCGCCTCAGTGCTGGTGACAGCCGATCTGGTGCAATCAGCAGAGCCAGTCGCCTGGGGTGAACTTGGTATCACACTGACCCTGTCAGCAATTACCGCCTATATCTGCATTCATGTCTTTTTACGCTGTATTGAGCGGATCGGTATGTGGCCGTTTGTCATCTATCGCATTCTGCTGGCCGGCCTGATCTTTGTAGTGATCAGTTAAACCAAGCAGTATGACCAATTCCGTCTATCAACTCATCGTAGACCAGGCAAGGGCACGTCCAACGGCTACAGCCCTGATCCAACAGGATCAGACACTGAATTACGCTGAGTTACAACAACAAGTCACCGAGTGGGCAACACACTTACTTGCCCTGGGCCTGCAAACCGATCAGCGGGTCGCCATCTATTTGCCAAAACAGATCACAACGGTCTGTGCGATCTGGGGCGCCCTGGCTGCAGGGTGCATCGCGGTACCGATCAACCCGGTTCTGAAACCAGCACAGGTACAACATATCCTGCGAGATAGTGGCGCTACCCTGCTGATCACCCATCAGATGCGTACCCGTGGACTGCTGGACACCTTGTCAGACTGTACCGAGCTACAGCACATCATTCTGACAGATACAGATATTGCACCAGACGCTTATAGAGTCAGTTCTTTCTTTGTGCATACCCTGGCAACCTTGCCACGCACACCGCCCCGGCATCTGCCCCAGCGAACGGCAACAGACCAGGCCGCAATTCTGTACACTTCCGGCAGTACTGGCCTGGCAAAAGGCGTCGTGTTATCACACGCCAACCTGCTGCTGGGCGCAGCCTCAGTGGTCGCCTATTTACATAACACCGCCCAGGATCGGCTCCTGGCACTGTTGCCACTCAGCTTTGATTATGGCCTGAATCAACTCACCAGTGTCTTCACTGTGGGCGCCACAGTGATACTGCTGGATTACCTGGTACCACAGGATGTGCTCCAGGCAGTGGTACGTTATCGCATCACTGGCCTGGCTGCCGTG
>JAHDCB010000047.1 GCA_020630035.1 Gammaproteobacteria bacterium | reverse complement strand
TGTAAGTCAGCGAGATCAGGTAGCTCAGGTGCTTACTGATATTCCGGTTGATATTCCTCTAGGTGGTGTTATCCACTCTGCAGGTATCCTGGATGACGGTGCGCTAAATAATCAGAACTGGCAGAAATTTGAGTCTGTATTTGCCCCGAAAATATATGGTGCCTGGCATTTACATGATCTGACGAAAACGTTACCGCTGGACTTTTTTGTACTATTCTCTTCTGCTGCAGGCTTACTCGGTAATCCAGGGCAATCAAATCATTCTGCCGCTAACACTTTTCTGGATGCATTGGCGTATTATCGAAAGGCACGTCAGTTACCGGCATTAAGTATTAGCTGGGGAGCCTGGTCTGAAATTGGTGCAGCAGCAGATATGGTGCTACGTGAACAGGCGCATATGGCTGAACATGGAAAGGGTTATATTCAGCCAGAACAGGGAATCCAGAGTTTTGCATATTTGCTGCAGCAAGGTATGTTGCCACAGTACTCAGGCAGACCGCATGTGAGTGTGATGCCTATTAACTGGCAGAAGTTTCTGTTATCAGAACAAGCAAAAAATGCATTTTTTTCTAAACTACTATATCATCAGAAAAAATCTGCTGAAACGGAGATATCACCTGCTCATTCAGACTGGAAAACTCGCCTTGCTCAAACTGATTCCAGTGAACGTAAAATGCAACTCAGTCTTTACCTCAGTGAGCAGGTCAATCGTGTTTTAGGCCATTCAAAGTCACACGAGGTCCCACTAAAGCAGTCCTGGATTGAATTAGGGGTGGATTCATTAATGAATATCGAAATAAAAAACAGGATAGCACATGATTTGTCAATCACAGTGCCAATGAATATACTAATAGATACTTCTGTTGAAATACTGGTTACATGGTTGAATACAGCATGGTCTTTACACGAGATGAGAGACTCTGATGAGGTTTCATCCGAACTCAGTGAAGAGTTAACATTATGATATTGACGACTAACTAGAGTCTGCTTAAAAACCAGTAAGCCCTTGATAGCATGATAAAACATCGGCTTATCGAGGTATGCTAGTGCACGAGAAACGCCGTCTACCCCTCAAAACCCTTGCATCATGATCCGACCCGATAACCGCAAACAGCTGACCCTGATAGAATTTGAAGGGCCTTTTCAGCCCATTATGGAAGAAACCAATCGCTGGGTCAGGCTAAGCGACTGCATTCCCTGGTCCGAGTTAGGCCGGGTATACGAGACGCAGCTGTCTGCGACACAGGGACGGCCAGCTAAGAGAGCCCGCCTGGTGATTGGCGCCATGATCATCAAGCACAAACTCTCTCTGTCTGATCGCGAAACGGTCTGCCAGATTCAGGAAAACCTATATCTGCAATATTTTGTGGGCCTGTCAGGCTATCAGGCAGAACAACCGTTTGCACCTTCGTTGTTTGTTGAGATACGCAAACGCATAGGACAAGAGGTATTTGATGGGTTCCAGCAAGCCATCCTGAACGCACTGCGGAGTTCGGGCGCTAAGCCAAGCTCTGATACTGATCCTGCCTCTTCAACCCCACCAGCAGGTACGACAGAAGCAGGTGATGGCCCATCGCAATATGACCCTGAGGTGTTGCCCGAAACAGCACCGAGCCAGGTTTCAGAAACAGATCAACCAGGCGAGACAGATCATTGACGGTTTATATCCACGCACGAGCCTGAAAAAGAAGCCTCGCACCTATCGCCAGTGGCTCGTCGGGCTTATCTCAGCATCGTTAAGCAGAAACGGCCCGGGGCAAAACGTCTGCGCCGGGGCATCCGGCAACAACTGCAATTCCTGAAATCGTCTGTGGCACTTTGCTCGAATTGAAAGCGCATCGGATATCACTATCTGAGTGAAAGGCTGGATAGACCAACGATACGCTATATTACCGCATAAACACTGACTTCTGGCCTCTCAACAAGACTATGAAGTCACGGATTCAGGATCTTAAGATAAAGAGTATACAGATATGGCAAATGATACCAGAATGCAATCTATCGAAGATTTTATCCTTGAGCTGCACAAATCAGGGATAAAAATTTTTGTGTCGGGAAATGAATTAAAGGTCAGGATGCCCAAAGGGGTTATGACACCAATACTGCGTACGCGCATTGAATCAAAAAAAGATGCGCTGATTGCGTTTTTATCAAGAGTTGGTCATATTCATAAAACCGGAATACCCAGCATTCAACCGGTCTCACGTGCGTCTCTGGATTCAATTCCATTGTCTTTTTCTCAGGAAAGCCTGTGGTTGCTGGAGCAGGTTGAAGATGTTAACACAGCTTACAATGAAACGTTTGCCCTTCGGCTGACAGGCAGCCTAGATGTTGATGCATTGCAAAATGCCTTGGCTGATATTGTGTCACGCCATGAATCACTCAGGACAACCTTTTCCGTCAATGCAGAAGGTGAACCTGGTCAGGTGATTCATCCAGCGCATTTTACGTTGCTGCAATCAGATCTCACGTATCTGACAGAGATTCAGCAACAACAGGAAGAAATTCAGGCGTTATCGAAGCAGGCAGCACAAATGCCATTTGACTTAGTGGCAGGACCATTATTTCATTGCCACTTATTTTGTTTGTCCGCTGGTTCTACAGAAGCATCTCATGTATTGCTGATAGTGGCGCATCACTTAATTATTGATGGTTGGTCAATGGGATTGCTGGTCCGGGAAATTTCGACCTTGTATGCAGCGTTAGTTGCAGGTAAGCCTTCTCCGTTGCCTGATTTGCCGATTCAGTATGCTGACTATGCAATTTGGCAGCGCTCTCACTTGCACAGCGATATGTTAGCACGCAATCTGTCTTACTGGAAACAACAGTTATCGGATGCTCCTGATTTGTTACAACTACCAACAGATCGTCCACGTCCATCTCATCAGACTTTTCGTGGTGGCCGAGTTCTCTTCTCAGTGGCTAAAGATCGTATGGAAAAACTCAAGGCACTGGCGCAGAATAACTCAGCAACTTTGTTTATGGTGGTGTTGTCAGCCTTCAATATTTTACTGGCGCGATATAGTAGACAAAATGACATCTTGGTCGGTTCCCCTATTGCAAACCGACAATATCATGAGCTTGAATCGTTAATTGGTGGTTTTGTTAGTATGACCGTATTGCGTACTCAGTTAACTGGTCAACAAACATTCCTGGATTTGCTGGGTCAGGTCAAAAGAACTATCCGGAAGGCAGCAGAACATCAGGATATTGCATTTTCCTCTATTGTGTCTGCTGTTCAGCCAACACGCGATGCCAGCTATTCACCATTATTTCAGGTGTCGTTTTCGCTTAATAATATTCCGACAATGCATGATTTGGGTATCACCGGTTTGCAGATGAGTAAAATTTCACTAGAGATGGAAATCAGTAAATATGATATTTTTTTAGAGTTGTTTGAAGAATCAGACGGCTTATCCGGTGGATTTGAATATAACACTGACTTATTTAACGTTGCGACGATTGAACATATGGCTGCGCACTTTGAGGTATTATTGGATAACATTCTGTCACAGCCTGATCAATTAATACAGCAGCTATCATTATTGACTGCTACCGAAGTTGCGCAGCTGCAAACATGGAACGAAACGACGACCGACTATCCACAAGATCAGACTTTAGTTGATTTATTTGAAGCGCAAGTCAGACAGACACCGGAATACATCGCAGTCAGCTTCGAGGGTGAAACGCTGACCTATCAGCAGCTGAATGCCCGTGCAAACCAGCTGGCACATTATTTATGTAGCTTAACGAATGACCGGAAAGAAATCCTGATCCAGCCGGATACTCTGGTCGGGATCTGTGTCGAGCGTTCACCGGAGATGATCATCGGGCTGCTGGGTATCCTGAAGTCAGGTGGTGCCTACGTCCCGTTGGATCCGAAATATCCTGTTGCCCGCCTGCAGCATATGCTGGTAGATAGTCAGGTACCAGTGCTGCTCACGCAACAAGGATTGCAGGCATACCTGCCGGAGTATGTCGGTACCACCATATTGCTGGATGAGCTAGGGACGTTTGATGTACAACCCACGCAGGATCCCGTACATCAGATCACACCGCATCATCTGGCCTATGTGATCTATACCTCAGGTTCGACCGGCAAACCCAAAGGCGTCATGATTGAGCACCAGAGCACTTCAGCTCTGATCAACTGGGTACAGCGTGAGATGGATCCGGCTTATTTTCAGGGTGTCTTAGCCGCAACATCCATTAACTTTGATTTATCTGTGTATGAACTGTTTGCGACCCTGTGTTGCGGTGGCCAGATCATCCTGGCTGAAAATGTATTACACCTGGCAGAATTGGCTGATAAAGACCAGGTTACTCTCATTAACACAGTGCCTTCGGCGATTACAGAACTACAACGTACTCAGGCTATTCCTGATTCAGTGCGCTGTATCAATCTGGCGGGTGAGGCATTAACCCGGAATCTGGTAGAAACACTTTACCAGCAAACCCGGGCCGAAGTGATCTGCAACCTGTATGGACCTTCAGAAGACACTACATATTCCACATTTGCACGGTTACCACGTGAACTGAATACCACACCCACCATTGGCCGACCCATCGCAAATACCCGCATTTACCTATCAGATGCGTCGCATCAACTGGTACCGATTGGTGTGCCGGGTGAATTATGTATCGCGGGTGACGGTTTAGCCCGGGGTTATCTGAACCGGCCCGACCTGACTGCACAGAAATTCATTGAGATTGAGTTGTTCGGCAAAACGGAACGAGTGTATCGGACCGGGGACCTGGCGCGTTGGCTGCCGGATGGCAATCTGGAATATCTGGGCCGGATCGACCATCAGGTGAAGTTGCGTGGCTTCCGCATAGAATTGGGCGAGATTGAAGCAGTGCTGAGCCAGCAGGAAACAGTCAGCGAAGTTGTGGTGGTGGTCTATGAACGGGAAGGCAACAAGTCGTTGGCAGCCTATGTGACCGCAGCAGACGATATTGTGGAGACGAGCGTGTTGCAGGATGTGCTCAGGACACGACTTCCTGATTACATGGTGCCAAATAGCATCACGCTGCTGGAACAGATGCCGCTGACTCCGAATGGCAAGATTGACCGTAAGGCATTGCCTGAACCCGACTTCACATTGGCAGATACGACCTACCAGCTGCCACGCAATGCAACCGAACGACAATTGACTGACACCTGGTCACAGGTATTGAAGCGCGATAACATCAGTATCCACGACAACTTTTTTGATCTGGGCGGTGATTCCATCCTGAGTATCCAGATCATTGCTCGTGCCCGACAGATTGGTCTCGGATTATCACCCCGCGATATCTTTCAGCACCAGACGATCGCAGACCTGGCACTGGTTGTCAAACCGGTTAGTGCGATCCATGCTGAACAGGGCATGGTCCAGGGTGAGGTACCCCTGACCCCGATTCAGGTTCGTTTTTTACATAGTGACACCACCGAACCCCACCATTTCAATCAGGCGATGTTGCTGGAAGTGCCTGCAGACCTGGATGTTGCTGCACTGCAAACCGCTTTTCATGGCGTCTTACAACACCATGATGCCTTCCGGCTGCGTTACGCCTGTGCAGAGGAGACATGGCAACAAAGCTATCAGCCTGAATTAACGCTTGCGCACGATCTGGTGCAGGAGACACTGGGCGACAATGGTATTGCAGCGGCTATAGAGACGAGGGCGAGCCACTGGCAGGCGAGCCTGGATCTGGCTGTCGGGCCACTGATCCGCCTGGTGTTGTTCCACATTGATGACGGCACAAAGGCCTGGCCATACCGGCTACTCTGGGTGATCCATCATCTGATCGTGGATGGTGTTTCCTGGCGCATCCTGCTTGCCGACCTGCAGATGGCCTACCAACAGATCTGTGCCGGTGACATCTTGCACTTGCCGGCGAAGAGTACCAGCTTCAAGGCCTGGAGTGATTACCTGCAGAATACCTGGCGGCAGGGTGCTGAATTTGCTGCTGAGGCCGCATACTGGCATGGCTTACCGCAGTTGCCGAAGCTGCCACAGGATTATCCGGCTGGCAGTGCCTGTGTCTCTGATACTGCACAATATACCCTGACCTGCAGTCGCACCCTGACAGAGCAACTGTTGTATCAGGCACCAGCGGCCTATCGCACTGGCATCAACGATCTGTTGCTCAGCGCACTGACTCTGGCTCTGCGCGACTGGACCGGACAGACCACGCATCTGATTGATCTGGAAAGCCACGGTCGGGCGGACCTGGATCCCGGCCTGGATCTGAGTCGTACCCTCGGCTGGTTCACCTCCCTGTATACCGTGGTACTGCAATTGCCTGATCAGCATGACGATCCTGGTGTCGTACTCCGGAGCATCAAAGAACAACTGCGTCAGATCCCGCACGAAGGTATTGGCTATGGCCTGCGTCGTCAGCAGGGTGAAGACCTGCCACAAGGTGGTATCCTGTTCAATTATCTGGGCCAGTTTGACCAGATAACCGATACAGACAGTGGTTTTTGCCTGGCTACCGAATCCAGCGGACAAAGTACCAGCCACAGTGGCAGTCGTACGCATCAGATTGATATCAATGGCCTGACTGCACACCATCAGCTCAGCCTGACCTTCACCTACAGTGACCAGCAATATCAGGCTGACACCATCCGGCAGCTGGCCAGTACCTATCATGAACATCTGCAGACGCTGGTCAGTCATTGCCAGACCCACTATGGCTATACCCCGAGCGACTTCCCGCTGGTCCATCTGACACAGGGTCAGCTGACCGCACTACAAGACCGCTATGCCGACCAGATTGAAGCGATCTACCCTCTCAGCCCGATGCAGCAGGGTCTGCTGTACCACAGCCTGGCAGCACCGGACACCGGAGCCTACGTCACCCAGCTCAGTCTGCAACTGACAGGTGATCTGAAACCCAGCCAGTTGCACCAAGCCTGGCAGGCCCTGATAGCGCGTCACGCAATTCTGCGCACGGCCTTTGATACACATGACGATATGCTACAGGTCGTCCTGAAGCAGGCGACTTTATCATGGGACGAGATAGAACCAGACACAGATGAACAACAAATCCTCAACAGAGCGAGAGACTTTGACTTAACCCAAGCTTCGCTGATGCGCATCCAGCTGGAACGCCACAGTGATACTACCTGCTGGTTGCACTGGCAGCACCATCACAGCCTACTGGATGGTTGGTGTTTGCCGATTCTGCTGCGTGAACTCTTCACTTGCTACCAGGCACTGTGCGCAGGGATACAGTGGCAACCAACTCCGGTCACCCCTTACCAGCACTATATCACCTGGCTGCAACAACAAGATCCGGCAGCAACTCAGGCCTACTGGCAGAATAAGCTGAGTGGTTTCAGTGCGCCGACGGCAATACCAGTATTACGTCATGTCTCAAATCAGGTATCCAACACGAACCAGGCGTATGAACACACGCTAACTTCGGAACAAACCGCAGCCTGGCAGGATTATGCTCAACGCCAGCGGGTCACGCTGAATACCCTGATCCAGGTCGGCTGGGCCAGCCTGCTCGGGCGTTACAGTGGTGATACAGACATCGTCTTTGGTATCAGTACCTCCGGTCGCAACTTGCCACTGGATGGCATAGAGCAGATGGTGGGCTTATTCATCAACACGTTACCATTACGGGTCGATCTGAGCCAGGCTATTCCGGACTTGTTGCAATCCCTGCAGATGCAACAGCAGTCCGATAGCGACTATGCCTATACACCATTGGCTGATATCCAGACCTGGAGCGAAGTGCCGAATGGCATTGCGTTGTTCGATAGCCTGATCGCCTTCGAAAACTATCCGCTTGACGGATTCTTTACCGAAGATCAGAATCTGCCGCTGACGATTACCGATATCCGCAGTGTGGAAACTACAAACTATGCCCTGACACTGGTAGTCATGCCGGGTGAAAAACTGCGTTTTCAATTGATTTATCGTACCAGTCAACTCAGTGCAGCACAGGCCGGGCGGATATTACAACACCTGGTCCGCTTGATGGAAGGTATCGTCCATACCTCAACGATGACCATACAACAGTTGCCCTTGCTGACTGAGGCTGAGATTAACCAGTTTCAGGACTGGAACGACACAACCACCGACTATCCGGCAGATCAGACTCTGGTAGACTTGTTTGAAACTCAGGCCAGACAGACACCAGACCACATCGCGGTCATCTTTGGGGATGAGACGCTGACCTATCAGCAGATGAACGCCAGATCAAACCAGTTGGCGCACTATCTGAGTAGCCTGACGAATAAACAGAATAAGGCCCTGATCCAGCCGGACACCTTAGTCGGGATCTGCGTCGAACGTTCACTGGAGATGCTTATCGGGCTGCTGGGTATCCTGAAGGCGGGTGGTGCCTATGTCCCGCTGGACCCGGACTATCCGGCCATCCGTCTGCAGCATATCCTGCAAAGCAGTCAGGCACCGATTTTACTCACACAACAGTATTTACAGATCCACCTGCCTGAGTTTACAGGTGTCACTGTATTGCTGGATGAGTCGGATATGTTTGATGTACAACCCCGGCATAATTTAGTGTATCAGATCACGCCGCGTCAGCTGGCCTATATTATCTACACTTCAGGTTCTACCGGGCAACCGAAAGGGGTCGCGATTGAACACAGAGGAGTGGTCAACACCATACTGGATGTCAATCAACGGTATGGCATAACATCACAGGATCGGGTTCTGGCGATTTCTGCCCTCAATTTTGATCTATCAGTATATGATATTTTTGGTACTCTGGCTGCCGGTGGAGCAATAGTGTTGCCGGAGTCAGAGAGGCGAATTGACCCGATCCACTGGCAAACGTTAATACAACGTCATGCGGTGACGGTCTGGAATACAGTGCCGGCCTTGATGCAAATGTTAGTGGATGACATGTCAGGTGTTTCTTCTCACGGGTTACGAGTAGTGATGCTCAGTGGCGACTGGATTCCGCTGACCCTGCCGGAACGTATTCAGACATTGTGGCCGGGCGTTAAGATCTACAGTATGGGTGGGGCAACAGAAGCGTCCATCTGGTCAATTATATATCCAGTTGAGGCGGTTGATCCGGACTGGTCCAGCATCCCTTATGGCCGACCAATGGCAAATCAGACCTTCCATGTGCTGGATGATAGCCTGAATCCTTGTCCGGTTTCGATACCCGGGGAATTATATATCGGTGGCATCGGTTTAGCCCGGGGCTACTGGCAGGATGAACAAAAAACGCAGGCCAGCTTCATACAGGAACCGCGTACCGGTCAACGATTATATAAGACAGGAGATCTGGGACGTTACTTATCGGATGGCAATATTGAATTTCTGGGCCGCCAAGACTTTCAGGTGAAGATTCGGGGGTATCGGATTGAGCTGGGAGAGATTGAAGCGGCATTGAGCCAGCAGGCATCGGTCAGCAAGGCGCTGGTAGTCGTCCATGAGCGGGAAGGCAGCCAGCTGCTTGCCGCTTATGTGACCGCAGTAGATGATGTTGTGGAGGCCAGCGTGCTGCAGGATGCACTCAGGGCGCGGTTGCCCGAGTATATGGTGCCGCACAGCATCACCTTACTGGAACAAATTCCGCTGACCCCGAATGGTAAGATTGACCGTACGGCATTGCCGGAGCCGGGTATCTTTGAAGGCATGACAGAAAATATGCCACCACGTGATTTCATTGAACTCCGGTTATTGGGTATCTGGCAACAGGTATTGAACCTGGATCAATTTAGTGTGCATGACAATTTTTTCTCAGTAGGTGGGCATTCCTTACTGGCAATGCGCCTGATTGGCCTGATTCGGCAACAATTTGATATCCATCTACCAGTTACTGTGCTGTTTCAGCATGCAACAGTCGCTGCTCTGGCACGGCAGATACGTCAGTATCAGTCAGATGGTGGTACTTCATTTACTGTCTCACATTGTGTGCCGATGCAGATTCAGGGTGAGGGCGTCCCAATCTTTATTTTACCCGGTGCCGTTGGCTCGGTACTGTATCTGCAACCACTGGCCGCTGCGCTGGGTCAGCAACAACCGGTTTATGCCTTGCAAACACCAGGGCTGTATGCTGGCGAAACAGCACCGGATACAGTGTCGGCATTAGCTGCTTATCACTTGGCACAAATCCGGCAGCATCAGCCTCAGGGTCCCTATCAGATAATCGGTCACTCATCTGGTGGCCGGGTTGCATTTGAATTAGCGCATCAACTGGAAGTTGTCGGAGAAACAGTGGCATTGCTCGCTATCCTGGATACCATAGCACCGGATCCTGGCAATATCTGGCAGGATCCACAGGACGACGGTAGTGATACATATCAGCTATGGAATTTATTGCGGGTATTCTGTGATCTGACGGATCATACAATGCCGTATAGCTTGTCTGATTTACAGGCTATGACAGAAACAGTGGCCTGCAAACAGGTCTTTGCTTGGTTGCAACAGAAAAAGATTATCTTTACTGAAGCCGATACCGTCGATGTGTTATACCGTTGGCTACAGGTTTTTCAGGGTACTATCCAGAGTCATTTGCAGTATCAGACGCAGGTGAAACTGACCTGTCCGATCTGCCTGTTCCGTGCTAGTGATGAAGCTTTTATCAGTGACATGGGCTTTTCCGATGAGCGTCTTTATTGGGGGTGGGATCAGTATACTCAGCATCAGGTTCGCGAAATTTGGGTATCAGGTAACCATATTAACATGATGGTACCACCACAAGTGCAGGAGCTTGCTGCAGAGATCCGGGATTGTTTATGACAGGTAAGAGTGAACCACGATTCACATATATTCAACGGAACTTAAGATGCCACAAAATATTCCTTATTTTTCAGAGTCTGCGCCAGCCGTTGCGCAATATCATCCGTTGTCTGATTATCCCGGGTAGGGTGTTTGGCTGCTATTTTGCTCAGTAGATGTGTGTGTAATAACTGTAGTGTCGGATAGTCGAACAACAAGGTTTCAGGCAGCGACAGCTCCAGGGCATGGGCCAGATGGTCACGCAGTTCGACCGCGATCAGTGAGTCGATGCCAAGTCCTGTCCAGCCTTGTTGCGGACGAATCTTTTTTGTGGCGCCTAACCTGAGCGTCTGCCGGAGCGTCTTTGTCAGATAGTCCATCAGGTGTGCCGCGCGTTGTTCATCTGTCAGGGCTGCTAGTTGCTGACGCAGATTCACCTGACGGGTCT